>JBFIDC010000182.1:0-6943 GCA_041581495.1 Nocardioides sp.
GCGGGCGATGCCGTTGGAGGGCTCGAGCTGCATCGGGATCGGCGGCAGCGGCGGCAGCTCCTGGTCGGACTCGGCGGCCAGCTCGTCGGCGTCCTTCTCCTCCGACATGCCGATGGGGCCGATCTTCTGGGCGTTGAGGAACTGGCGCACCACCGGCTCCTCGGAGCTCAGCAGCATCTCGCGCGGGCCGAACATCGCCAGGTGGCGGTGGTAGAGCAGCCCGATGTTGTCGGGCACGGTGCGCGCGGTGTTGATGTCGTGGGTGACGATGAGGAACGTGGCGTCGATCTGGGCGTTGAGGTCGACGATCAACTGGTTGAGGAACGCGGTGCGGACCGGGTCGAGACCGGAGTCGGGCTCGTCGAAGAGCACGATCTCGGGATCGAGGACCAGTGCGCGGGCCAGGCCGGCACGCTTGCGCATACCACCGGAGATCTCGCCCGGGAGCTTGTCCTCGGCGCCGATCAGACCCACGAGGTCCATCTTCTCCATGACGACGTCGCGGATCTCGGATTCGGTCTTTTTGGTGTGCTCGCGCAGCGGGAAGGCGACGTTGTCGTAGAGGTCCATGGAGCCGAACATGGCGCCGTCTTGGAACAGAACCCCGAAGAGCTTGCGGATCTCGTAGAGCTCCTTCTCGGAGCAACTCGCGATGTCGGTGCCCTCGATGATCACCGAGCCGGTGTCGGGCTTGAGGAGTCCGATCAGCGTCTTGAGCAACACCGATTTGCCGGTACCCGAGGGACCGAGCATGACTGAGACTTCGCCGGCGGGGATGGTCAGGGAGACACCGCCCCAGATCAACTGCTTCCCGAACGACTTGCTCAGGTTGTCGATCTTGATCTCAACGCCCATGCGGTCTCTCCCTCCTACTGGGCCAGGGGCCCCTTCGGCGGCCCTAGCGGGCGCGCAGAATCGCGAAGCCCACTGGCCAGTAACAACGGCGGTGTCGCGGTGAGGTTACGCGCTCGATGCGACGATCGTCACTTCGGTGTCCAGCAATCGCACAGAACCCGAGTTCTGCCCCCAAAATCACCCAGATGTGCATAGATCCACAGACATGAAGAACTCGCCGAGGGCGGGCACCCCTGGAGCGGGTGCCGCCCTCGGCGAGCGAGGTCTTGCAGGTGGTGCGGGTGCTACAGACCGAGTCTCGAGGTCAACGCGACGAGCCTCGGTCGAGGATCACTTGACCGTGACGGTGGCCCCGGCGCCCTCGAGGGCCTCCTTGGCCTTGTCCGCGGCGTCCTTCGCGACCTTCTCGAGCACGGGCTTGGGCGCACCCTCGACCAGGTCCTTGGCCTCCTTGAGGCCGAGCGAGGTCAGCGCGCGCACCTCCTTGATGACGTTGATCTTCTTCTCGCCGGCGCTCTCGAGAATGACGTCGAACTCGTCCTGCGAGGCAGCGTCGTCGCCACCGGCGGCGGCACCGCCCGCGGCGGGCGCGGCGGCCACGGCGACGGGAGCAGCAGCGGTGACCCCGAAGGTCTCCTCGAACTGCTTCACGAACTCGCTGAGCTCGATGAGGGTCATCTCCTTGAAGGCTTCGAGGAGTTCGTCAGTGTTGAGCTTGGCCATGATTGGCGCAACCTTTCAGGTGTGGCCGTGGCTGGTGCACGCGGCCGGGTTTACAGGTGGTGGTTGATTCAGGCTTCGGTGCTGGTGGTGCTGTCGCCCTCTGGTGCGGCTTCGGTCGCCGACTCGGTCGACTCCTCTGCCACTGCCTCGGCGGGTTCTGCCGACTCCCCGGCTTCGGGGGTCGACTCGTCCGCCGATACCTCGGCCGCGGGGGCCTCGGTCTCCTCGGCAACAGGCTCTGCTGCCACAGGCTCACCGGCACCGCCGGCGAGGATCGAGGGGTCCTGCTCGGCCTTGGCCTGCAGCGCACCCGCGAGACGGGCGGTCTGAGCCAACGGGGCGTTGAGCAGGTAGACCGCCTGGCTGAGCGAGGCGAGCATCGCGCCAGCGAGCTTGCCGAGCAGCACGTCGCGCGACTCGAGGTCGGCGAGCTTGGCGATCTCCTTGGCGTCCAGGGGCTGGCCATCGAGGATGCCGCCCTTGATCACCAGGTGGGGGTTGGTCTTGGCGAAGTCGCGAAGCCCCTTGGCCGCCTCGACCACGTCACCGTTGATGAAGGCGATCGCGGTGGGGCCGACGAGGAGGTCATCGAACCCGGAGATCCCGGCTTCGTTGGCCGCCAGCTTGGCCAGGGTGTTCTTGACCACGGCATAGTTGGCGTTCTCGCCGAGGGAGCGGCGTAGGTCCTGCAGCTCCTTAACGGTGAGCCCGCGGTAATCGGTGAGCACAGCGCCTGCGGCCTCGTTGAACGACTCAACGATTTCCGCGACGGCGGCCTGCTTGTCTGCCCGCGCCATCGGTCTCCTTCCACAGTTCGGGTCGAGACCGATGGTGGAATCCCGCTAAATGACGAACGCCCCGAGCGCAGGCTCAGGGCGGGGCACTTCAGATCTCGCGATCCGGGGTGCTGCTCTGTCACCTACGCGGGCCGTCCGCTCTCACGGAACCTTCGGTCTGATGCATGCATCGGACCACCGGCGGTCTCTGGTTTCGAATGATGAGCCTAAGCGTTGGCCCGGCCGGCACCAAATCGACCCGGTCCTAGTTGTCGGCAGCCGAGTCCAGCACAATGGCTGCCCATGAGTGCGACCGGATGGGCACAGGCCGCGAGCATCGACGACGTACTCGAACGGATGGCCACCATCGAGGCCGACCTCCCGCGCGATGACGGGGTCGCCACGTTCAACCGGATGTACTTCCAGGTCACCAAACTGGTCGACCGCGCCATCGACCAGGATCGGTTCGGCGCCGGCCCGTTCCTCGGCCGCCTCGACGTGCACTTCGCGAACCTGTTCTTTGCCGCCTACGCCGACGACCTGGCGGGGAACCCGGTCAACCAGGCGTGGGCGCCGTTGTTCGACCACCGCAACCGGCCGCGAACCCACCCCCTTCAGTTCGCCCTCGCCGGTATGAACGCCCACATCTGCCATGACCTGCCCTCGGCCGTGGTGCTCACCTGTCGCGAACTGTCGGTGGAACCCATCGACGGCGGACCCGAACACGTGGACTTCTCCACCACGAACTCGGTCCTCGAAGAGGCCCAGGAGGAGATCAAGGGGTGGTTCTCCACCGGGGCCGTGGCCAGGCTCGACGAGATCGGTGGCCGGCTCGACGACGGCTTCGCACTGTTCGGCATCCATGTGGCGCGAGCGGCTGCCTGGGAGGTCTCTCAGATGCTGTGGGACCTCTCCGACAACCCCAAACTCGAGCGCATGTTCCGCAGCAATCTGGGGCGTGGAGTGGGCCTGGCCAGCCGCGGCATCTTGATCTGAGGGCGCGCTCGCCGCTTGAGCCCAGGCCGCGCACGAACGCCTGGGTTGAGGCTGGCACGATCGGGGTGTGAGCACCCCGCAACCCCTCGCCACCTTGTCCCCCGAAGACCTCGCCGGCTTCCTCGCCGAGCGCCGGGCCGCCTACGCCGCACTGCAGGCCAAAGGCCTCTCGCTCGACCTGACCCGGGGCAAGCCCGCGACGGCTCAACTCGACCTCTCCAACGACCTTCTCCACCTCCCCACCACCACCACGGACCGATCCGGTGCCGACGTCCGGAACTACGGTGGCCTCGAGGGACTGGCCGAGCTTCGGGAGATCTTCGCCGAACTGCTCTGGGTCGACCCCGAACAGGTGATCTGCGGAGGCAACTCGAGCCTGAGCCTGATGCACCAGGTCATGACCTTCCTGATGCTCTGGGGAGGACCCGGCTCCGAGCGTCCGTGGCGCGACGAGCCCACGGTGAAGTTCATCTGCCCGGTCCCGGGCTACGACCGGCACTTCACGATGCTTGCGGACTTCGGCATCGAGATGCTGAGCGTCCCCATGAACGACGACGGCCCCGACATCACCGCCGTCAAGGCCCTGGTGGCCGATGACCCCGCCGTCAAGGGCATGTGGATCGTGCCGACCTACGCGAACCCCTCGGGTTCGGTGTGCTCCGAGCAGGTGGCGGCCGAACTGATGTCGATGCCGACGGCGGCGCCGGACTTCAGGATCATGTGGGACAACGCCTACGCCTTCCACCACCTGACCGAGGACGAGGCCAAGAGCGCGGATGCGCTGAGCCTGGCCTCGGCCGCCGGCAACCCGAACCGGCCGTTGATGTTCGCCTCGACGTCGAAGATCACCTTCGCCGGCTCCGGCGTCTCTGTCCTGGCGCAGTCGAGCGAGAACAAGGCGTGGTACCTCAAGCACCTGTCGCTGGCCTCGATCGGGCCGGACAAGGTCAACCACCTGCGGCACGTCGAGTTCTTCGGCAGCCCCGATGGCGTGCGGGCACACATGCGCAAGCACCGCGAGATCATCGCGCCCAAGTTCGTGGCCGTGAACGCCGCGCTGACCGCGGAGTTGGCCGGGCTCGATATCGCCCGCTGGTCCCAGCCCACCGGTGGCTACTTCGTGAACCTCGACGTCATGGACGGCACCGCCTCACGGGTCGTGGCCCTGGCCAAGGAGGCCGGCATCGCGCTGACACCGGCCGGCTCGGCGTTCCCGCACAACCTGGACCCCAACGACCGCAACATCCGCCTCGCCCCGTCGTTCCCGCCGTTGGCCGAGGTCGAAACGGCGATGGCCGGAGTGGCCACCTGCGTCGCCCTCGCCGCTGCGGAGAAGCTGTCCCAATGACCCCAATGACCCCAATGACCCGAATGACCCAAATGACACTGACCCGCCCACAGGACTGTGGGCGGGTCAGCGTGGAGATCTGATCAGTCGGTCGTCTCGTCCTCAGCCGCAACGTTCTTGGTGCGGTTGGGGTCGATCTGCACGCCGGGACCCATCGTGGTGGAGAGGGTCACCTTCTTGATGTAGCGACCCTTGGAGCTGGCGGGCTTGAGCCGCAGCACCTCCTCGAGGGCGGCGGCGTAGTTCTCGGCCAACTGGGCCTCGGAGAACGACGCCTTGCCGATGATGAAGTGCAAGTTGGCGTGGCGGTCGACGCGGAACTCGATCTTGCCGCCCTTGATGTCCGCGACAGCCTTGGCCGGGTCGGGGGTGACGGTGCCGGTCTTGGGGTTCGGCATGAGGCCACGCGGACCCAGGACGCGGCCGAGTCGACCGACCTTGCCCATCATGTCGGGGGTCGCGACGACGGCGTCGAACTCGAGCCAGCCACCGTTGACCTTCTCGATCAACTCGTCGCCACCGACCACATCGGCGCCGGCCTCGCGGGCCGCGTCGGCCTTCTCGGCGTTCGCGAACACCAGGACGCGGGCGGTCTTGCCGGTGCCGTGAGGCAGGTTGACGGTCCCACGGACCATCTGGTCGGCCTTGCGCGGGTCGACGCCGAGGCACATCACCACGTCGACGGTCTCATCGAACTTCTTCTTCGCGCCGTTCTTGGCGAACTTGATGGCGCTGAGCGGGGCATAGAGCTCGTCCTTGTCGAACGCCTCGGCTGCTGCTCGGTAGGTCTTGCTGCGCTGCATAACTGGTTCTCTCTTCTTCCAGGCGTGGTCGCAATGGGCCAGCGCGGCCCTGCCACTGTGGTGTGCTGCGTGAGTTGGTGCGGTGTCGCTGAGACTCGGATCAGTCGGTGGTGACGCCCATGGAGCGGGCGGTACCTTCGACGATCTTCATCGCGGCTTCGATGTCGTTGGCGTTGAGGTCGGGGAGCTTGGTCTGCGCGATCTCGCGGACCTGGTCCTTGGTCAGCTTGCCGACCTTCTCCTTGTGCGGGACACCCGAACCCTTCTGCAGACCGGCAGCCTTCTTGATCAGCTCGGCGGCCGGCGGGGTCTTGGTGATGAAGTCGAAGGTCCGGTCTTCATAGATCGTGATCTCGACCGGGATGACGTTCCCACGCAAGGACTCCGTCTGGGCGTTGTAGGCCTTGCAGAAGTCCATGATGTTGACGCCGTGCGGGCCCAGTGCGGTACCGACCGGCGGGGCAGGCGTAGCGGAACCAGCCTGCAACTGCACCTTGACGAGGGCAGCGATCTTCTTCTTTGGAGGCATTTCACTTTTCTTTCTTCTATGTGGTCATAGCGGGAGTTGAAGCCCTGCCACTACTTACTGATGTGACGCGTGGGAACTAAACGCGCTGGATCTGACTGAAGCTGAGCTCGACCGGGGTCTCGCGGCCGAAGATCTCGACCAGCGCCTTGACGCGCTGGGACTCGGGGTTGATCTCGGTGATCGTCGCGTGCAGCGTTGCGAACGGACCATCGACGACCATGACGGAGTCGGAGACGGAGAAGTCGGCGACCTCGACCGGCTTCTTGGCGGTGGCACCGGCACTGGGCGCGGCGCCCGAGGCAACCGCCTCCGCCTCGGCGAGAGCGACGACCGCGGGGGCCAGCATGTTCTCGACCTCGTCCATGCTCAACGGCACGGGCTGGTGGCTGTGGCCGACGAAGCCGGTCACCGAGGGCGTGTGGCGGACCGCGGCCCACGACTCATCGGTCAGGTCCATGCGGACCAGGACGTAGCCGGGCAGCACGGTGCGCTTGACCATCTTGCGCTGGCCGTTCTTGATCTCGGCGACTTCTTCGGTGGGGACCACGATCTCGTGGATGTAGTCCTCCATGTTCAAGGAGATGATCCGGTTCTCCAGGTTGGACTTCACCCGGTTCTCCATGCCCGAGTAGGTGTGCACCACGAACCAGTCACCCGGCTTGGCCCACAATTCGGCGCGGAAGGCCTCGAGGGGACCATCGGGGGTTTCCTCACCCGAGTCCTGCTCGTCGGAGTCCTGCTCCTCAGAACCGGCGTCGTCGGCCTGCTCGACATCGGTGGCTTCGTCGCCGGCCTCAGCCTCGGAAGGCTCCTCGGGGGACTCCTCCGAGGACTCCTCGGGCGACTCCTCCAGGACCTCTTGCGGGTCGGCCGGCTGGTCGACGTCCTCGTGGACCTCGACCTCTCCCTCAAC
>JBFIDC010000183.1:0-6870 GCA_041581495.1 Nocardioides sp.
CGGCACGGCAACCGCTCGACCAACAACGCGCCGCGCAACGCCTACCAGACCAGCGACGGCCACTGGGTCGCGATCTCGACCAGCGCCCAGAGCATCGCGGAGCGGGTGATGCACCTGGTCGGGCACCCCGAGGTCATCGAGGAACCCTGGTTCGCGGCGGGCTCCACGCGCGCCGAGCACGCAGACGAACTCGATGCCATGGTCGGCGGCTGGATCGGCGAGCGCACTCGCGACGCGGTCCTGTCCGCCTTCGAGGACGCCGGTGCGGCAGTCGCGCCCATCTACAGCGCGCAGGACCTGGTCGAGGACCCGCACGTCCGCGAGACCGGCATGCTGCGCGAGGTGCCGGACGACGACCTGGGCCCGGT
The DNA here is from genome assembly GCA_041581495.1 of Nocardioides sp. GTDB lineage: Bacteria > Actinomycetota > Actinomycetes > Propionibacteriales > Nocardioidaceae > Nocardioides. The sequence goes on from JBFIDC010000183.1 coordinate 369, forward strand.
CATCCAGCACGACGTGATGTGGCGGATGTCCGAAACGCCCGGCGCGATCCGCTTCACCGGTCGCGAGCACGGCCAGGACACCGACGAGGTGCTCGGCGAACTCGACCTCGATCAGGCAGCCCTCGACACCCTTCGAGACCAAGGAATCATTCGATGACCCAAACCGTGTCCGTTGCGCTCATGGACGCTCTGACCGGCGGCCTTGAGATCCACGACCTCGGTCGGCCGCTCACCGTCGGGATGCCGCAATCGCCCAACCACCCGGCCTACTGGCACGCCCTCCCCCGCCGGCACGGCGACATGGTGCGCGCCGACGGCGGCTCCGCGGCCAACGACATCATCACGATGGGCACCCACGTCGGCACCCACATCGATGCCCTGTCGCACGTCTCGCAGGACGGCAAGCTCTTCGGTGGCCTCGATGCCGCTGACGCCCTCGAGGGTGGTCGCTATCTGCAGTTGGGGGCGCACACCATCGAGCCGATGGTGCGGCGCGGGGTGCTGCTCGACGTTCCGGCGATGCGTGGCGTGCAGCGCCTCGAGGCCGGCGAAGAGATCACCGTCGCCGACCTCGAAGCGACGCTGGCGCGCCAAGGCACCGAGATCCGGCCTGGCGACGTGGTGCTGGTGCGCAGCGGTTGGGGCCAGCACTTCGACTCGGGCGACGGCGACACCTTCCGCGGCCTGACCACGGGCGTGCCCGGCGTCGGCGAGGCCGGCGCCTCCTGGCTCGCCGCCCAAGGGATCCACGCGACGGGCGCGGACACCATCGCCTACGAGCGCCTCCAGCCAGGTGCCGGTCACGGACTCCTGCCTGCCCACCGGGTGCTGCTGGTGGAGAGCGGCATCTACATCATCGAGACGATGGACCTCGAAGGCATCGCGGCCGCCGGAGTTCACGAGTTCCTCTTCATCCTCTCGCCGCTGAAACTGGTCGGCGCCACCGGTTCCCCGGTGCGACCGCTGGCTGTGGTCGGTCAATGAGCGAGGTCGAGACCCCGACGTTGGGAGAACAGATCGCCTCGTTCGCGGTCCGCGCGGCGAAGGACGGCGTTCCCGACGAGGTTGCGCGCAGCGTTCACCAACGCACTCTCGACATCCTCGGCCTCGCCGTGGCCGCCCACCGACTCGAGACCAGTGCCGCGATCCTTGGCTACGTCCTCGACCAGGGCGGCCATCAGCAGGCGACCGCGGTCGGCCTGCCCGAGCGGGTGACCGCCACGCAGGCCGCCCTGATCAACGGGGTGCTCGCGCACTCCCTCGACTACGACGACACCCACCTGCCGTCCGTGCTGCACCCGAGCGCCTGCGTCGTACCGGCCGCGCTGGCCGCGGGCGAGCACGCCGGCGCCTCCGGCGAGAGCGTGGTCCGCGCGATCGCGGTCGGTCTCGAGGTCGCCGTACGGCTGGGGATGGCTGGCTACGACGAGCACCTGGGCAACTCGGTCTTCTTCGAGCACGGCCAGCACGCCACCTCGATCACCGGCGCGATGGGCGGTGCCGTCGCGGCGTCGCTCTGCTACGGCGCCGACGAGGCCGGTGTGCTGAACGCGCTCGGCCTGACCGCCTCGATGGCCTCGGGGATCATCGAGGCCAACCGCACCGGCGGCACCGTCAAGCGCCTGCACTGCGGCATCGCTGCCCAGGCCGCGGTCACCGCGGCCCAGTTGGTGCGTCGCGGGTTCACCGGTCCGCCCACCGTGTTGGAGGGCCGGTTCGGGTTCTTCGAGGCGTGGCTGCACGGCCAGTTCGACCCGACCGCGATCACCGAAGGCCTCGGTGAGACCTGGGCGGTGCCCGGCATCTTCTTCAAGCCCTATCCGGCCAACCACTTCACCCATGCGGTCGTCGACGCCGGCCTGGCCTTCCGCGCCCGCGGGGTGGCGGTCGCCGACGTCGAGTCGGTCACGGTCGGCGTCGCCGGCGCCGTGATCCGCACCATCGGCGAGCCGATCGAGACCAAGCGGAGGCCCGAGACGGGCTACCAGGCGCAGTTCAGCGGGCCGTACGCCGTCACGGCTGGCCTGTTCGGCGGCGGCGGTCTTGGTGTCGGACTCGAGGACTACTCCGATGACCTGGCCCAGGACCCCGCGCGCCGGGCGCTGATGGCGAAGGTCGACGTCGTGGCCGACCCGCGGTGCGACGCGATCTTCCCGCATCAGTTCCCGGCCATCGTCACGCTGCGCACCACCTCGGGCGAGGAACTCGTCGAAGAGGTGCTCGCCAACCGGGGCGGTCCCGGTCGCCCGCTCAGTGATGACGAACTGGCCAAGAAGTTCACCGACAACGTCGCCGGTCGCCTCTCCGATGCGGGTGCCACCGCCGTCCGGAGCGACGTCCTCGACCTGTCAGATGCATCCGATATCGCCGCCGTACTCGAGCCGCTGCGTCACTTGAAGGAGACCTCGTGAGCACCTATGACCTGATCCTCACCGACGTGAGTGCCGTTCTCGGCCATGACGGGGCGAGCGATGACCCGGTGGCGGTCGACATCGGCGTCAAGGACGGCAAGATCGTCGCCCTCGAAGCCGGACTCCCCCACGACCAGGCCGACCGCGTCGTCGGCGCCGGCGGCAAGGTCGCCTTCCCCGGAGTGGTGGATGGCCACCAACACTGGGGCATCTACAACCCGCTGCCGGTCGACGCCTACAGCGAGAGTCGGGCGTCGGCGCAGGGTGGCGTGACGACGGCGCTGACCTACATGCGCACCGGGCAGTACTACCTCAACAAGGGCGGCCCGTACGCCGACTTCTTCCCCGAGGTGCTCGCCCAGACCGACGGCAAGGCCGTCATCGACTACGCCTTCCACCTGGCGCCGATGAGCAAGCAACACATCGGCGAGATCCCGTCCCTGGTGGCCGATCACGGCGTGACGTCGTTCAAGATCTTCATGTTCTATGGCTCGCACGGTCTGCACGGACGCAGCGACGACCAGTCCTCGTTCCTGATGACGCCGCCCGACGAGCGCTACGACTACGCGCACTTCGAGTTCGTGATGCGCGGCATCGAGGCGGCCCGCCAGCAGCACCCCGAACTCGCCGACATCATCTCGCTCTCGCTGCACTGCGAGACCGCCGAGATCATGAGCGCCTACACCAAGATCGTGGAAGAGGAAGGCACGCTCACCGGACTCGAGGCCTACCACGCCTCGCGGCCGCCGCACTCCGAGGGACTCGCGGTCAGCATCGCCTCCTATCTCGCGCACGCGACCGGTCTGCCGACGATCAACCTGCTGCACCTGACCTCGCAGGCCGCCGTCGAGGCAGCGCTGACCATGGCCAAGGCCTTCCCGCACATCGACTTCCGCCGCGAGGTGACGATCGGTCACCTGCTCGCCGACTGCCACCACGCCCCTATCGGTGGCAAGGTCAACCCGCCGCTGCGTCCCCGCGAGGACGTCGAAGCGCTGTGGGGCCACGTGCTCGCCGGCGAGATCGACTGGGTCGTCTCCGACCACGCCTGCTGCAAGGACGAGAAGAAGTTCGGCGAGGACCGCGACGACGTGTTCTTGGCGAAGTCCGGCTTCGGCGGGGCCGAGTACCTGCTGGCCGGGATGATCACCGAGGGCCAGCGCCGCGGCCTGTCGCTCGGTGCCATCGCTCGCCTGACCGCCACCAACCCGGCTCGCCGCTATGGCCTCGGTGGCACCAAGGGTGCGCTGGCCGTGGGACTCGACGCCGACATCGCGCTGGTCGACCTGGGCAAGTCCTGGACCGTCCGGGCCGCCGAGTCCGTCTCGGCCCAGGAGTACTCACCGCTCGAGGGCTTCGACATGACCGCGGCGGTGACCGACGTCTTCTTGCGTGGCGAGCAGATCGTCACCGACGGGGTCGTCACCGAAACGGCCGGCGGCAAGTACCTCTCCCGACCCACCAGCTAGACAGTCCCTATGGAGACGCGCACCCTGGGCTCGGTCGATCACGGTTCGGCCCTGGAGGTCTCGGCCCTCGGGCTGGGCTGCATGGGCCTGTCAACGGCCTACGGACCGACGCCCTCGCGCGCCGAGGGCGTGAAGTTCCTGCGCGATGCGGTCGAGCGGGGTGTCACGTTCTTCGACACCGCCGAGGTCTATGGACCCTTCGACAACGAGGAGTTGGTGGGCGAGGCCTTCGCCTCGATCCGCGACCAGGTGGTGATCGCGACCAAGTTCGGATTCGACCTGTCCGGCCAGATCGAGTCCGGCCAGGGCACCTCTGGGCTCTCGTCGCGTCCCGAGACGATCCGGCGCGTCGTCGACGAATCCCTGGCCCGGCTCCAGACCGACCGCATCGACCTCTGGTACCAGCACCGCGTCGACCCCGACGTCCCGATGGAAGAGGTCGCCGGCGCCGTCGCCGAACTCGTCGAGGCCGGGAAGGTGCTGCGCTTCGGGATGTCCGAGGCAGGCGTCGACAACATCCGCCGCGCTCACGCCGTCCTGCCGGTGACCGCGCTGCAGAGCGAGTACTCCCTGTGGTGGCGCGAGCCCGAGGAGTCGATCCTGCCGGTGCTCGAGGAACTCGGGATCGGCTTCGTCCCGTTCAGCCCGCTCGGACGCGGCTTCCTCACCGGCGCCATCTCGGCCACGACCGAGTTCGCCGACGACGACATCCGCGCCGGCATCCCGCGCTTCAGCCCCGAGGCGCGAGCCGCCAACCAGGCACTGCTGGATCTGCTGAGCGGGATCGCCGCCGACAAGGGCGCCACCCTCGCCCAGATCGCCCTGGCCTGGCTTCTCGCCCAAGGCCCCTCGATCGTGCCCATCCCCGGCACCCGCAAGCTCTCACGGCTCGATGAGAACCTCGGCGCTGCCTCCGTCGTTCTCACAGCCGAGGACCTGGCCACCATCGAGTCGGTCGTCTCCGGCACCGAACTCCAGGGCCACCGCTACTCCGAGGGGCACCAGAAGCTGATCGACCGCTAGAGCTGAAGGTGCAGCCGTAATGCGTGGTCGACCTGTCCCATGACCTCGGCGGAGGCCCGCCCGAGAACCGCGCCGAGTCGTTCGACCGCGATGGAGCGGACCTGCTCCGCCTGAGCCTTGGAGTCCTGTCGCAGGCCGGTCGCGGCCGCGGGAAGCAGCGCCTGGAACGGGAACACTCGGTCGGTGTTGCTGGTCACCGGAACGACCGTGACGACGCCGCGGCCGAGCCGAGCCGCCATGGAGTTCGCGCGGTCGTTGCTGACGATCACCGCCGGGCGTCGCTTGTTGGCCTCGTTGCCCCGCACTGGGTCCAGGTCGACCAGCCGGATCTCACCGCGCAGCATGGGCGATCCCGTCAGCCGCGGTCTCACTCCACGCCGCGTGGTCGCCCGCTGTTTCCCACTCTTCCCACGCGGCCTCGTAGTCCTGCTCGAGGTCCGGCAACCGCAACATGCGCACCGCGTGCTGCAGCGCGGCCGACCTCGAGGGCAGCCCGGCATTGCGGGCGAACTCGTCGAGGATGGCCACATCCTCATCCGGCAGGCTGACACTGAGTTTCATACCCAAATGCTACCGCAGTGCTACCCGCCGACAGCGGCGCTGCCTGAAACTCAGTGGGTTTCCCGAGGTGGTTCACAAGGAACGCACAGAGTCGCTCACCACAGTGGAGTCATGAGAAACAGCGAGACCAAGGACGAACTCGGCCAGGAATCCACCCGCAAACCCAAGCGTTATGCGCGGGTCCTGCTTGCGACGGTCCTTCTTGCAGCCGGCATCCTGTTTGCCTCCTGCAGCAGCGATTTGAGCCAAACCGCAGCGGACGACAGCACCCCTTCGGCCACCGTGGTCGTTGACGACGCGGAGGCCGACACCGACACCGACACCGAGGTCGAGTCCGACGTCGCCGCCGACACGTTGCTGGCCACCGGGCCGCAGAACGTCGGCGAGCACGGCCCGTTCAGCAACGCTGACTTCGACCGCGACGGCGCGGTGACCCGTGCCGAACTCGACCAATTCATGGACGGCGCACTCGAGCGAGAGATCGGGCTCGTGGCCTTCTTCGACCTCTACGACAGCGACGGCAACGACGTTCTCGACAGTGACGAACTCGCAACCGTCGACCCGGCCTTCGCCTTCGACGGCACCGACGCCAACGCGGACGGGTCGGTCTCACTGACCGAGGTCACCGACTATGCGAACGAGGACGGGCGGTCATATCGAGCAATGGGGCTCGGGGTGTTCTTCGACCTCGTCGACACCGACGATGACGACGTGGTCTCGGCCGCAGAGATCGAGGTTGCCCACGAGTCGGGGCTCCTCGCCCGCTTCTGACCTCCCCGTCCTCCCCTTTCCGTCTGCCCCTGCCTCGCGGGTCGGCGGCGGTGCCGAGTTATCCACACCGAGTAGCACTTTCCCCTTATCCACAAGGGAATCGGCGGTGTTCGCGACACCTCAGGACTGTCGGTGCCGGGTGCTTGAGTGGACTCATGACCGCAGCGGTGATCGAAGACATGAGCGAGGACGACCTCCTCGCTCGTGCCGGCGAGCGTGCTGCGACGATCCGCGAAGCCGAGTGCGATTTGTTGAAGATCGCCTACC
>JBFIDC010000184.1:0-6761 GCA_041581495.1 Nocardioides sp.
CGCGATGGTCTCGCCTGGGAAGACCACGCCGGCGAACTTGGCTGAGAAGCCGCCCACCTTGCCGGCCTCGCCCTCCAAGAGGGCGTCGGTCAACTCGCGGAGCACGATGCCGTACGAGCAGAGCCCGTGCAGGATCGGAGCCGGGAAGCCTGCCGCCTTGGCGAAGGCCGGGTCGGAGTGCAGCGGGTTGCGGTCGCCGCACAAGCGGTAGAGCAGAGCCTGTTGCGGCGTGATGGCGTAGGTCGTCTCGGCGTCGGGGGCCCGGTCGGGCAGGTTCACCGGCTCCGACGTGCCACGATCGCCGCCCCACCCGCCTTCGCCGCGGACGAAGATCGAGGACCGCACCGTCCACAGCGGTGTGCCGGTCGCCGAGGTGGCGACGCCCTCTTGCCAGATGACGGCTGCCTTGCCCTTGTCCCAGATGTCGGTGAGCGTGGTGCGCAGGGTCGCGGTGCCTTCAGCAGGCAGCGGAGCGTGCACCGAGATCGACTGGGAGCCGTGCACGACCTGGGCCAGGTTGATGTCACAGCCGGGCAGGTCCAGGGGCGGTGGGTCGGTCTCGTGGAAGGTCGGTGCGACCACGCCGAACGTCGGGAGCACCTGCAGGTTCTCGCCCTCGTGCAGGTAGCGCAGCGTCTCGGGCCGCAGGTTGTCGCCCGGGTTCGCTCCGGCCCCGATGCCGAGGTGATAGAGCAGGACGTCGCTGGAGGACCACGAAAAGGTCTTCTCGCCGAGGTCGGCACCAATGGCGATGGTCGGATCGATCGGCATCAGGCGACCTCGTTGGTCGAGGAGGGGGCACTGGCCCCGTCGGGTTGGGATTCGGTCCGCGCGAGATCCTCCACGGCGAGGTACCCGAAGGCCAGCGCCGGACCGATGGTGGCGCCGGGGCCCGCATAGGTGTGGCCCATGACCGCAGAGGAGACGTTGCCGGCGGCGTACAGGCCGGGGATGACCGAACCCCCCGGGCGCAGCACACGGGCACGCTCGTCGGTGACCAGGCCGCCCTTGGTGCCGAGGTCGCCAGGCACGATCTTGACCGCATAGAACGGCGCCTGGTCGATCACGTGCAGCGATGGGTTCGGCTTGACCGTGGGGTCGGAGTAGTACTTGTCGTAGGCGCTCTCGCCGCGGTGGTAGTCGCTGTCGACGCCGGCCGCGGCGAACCCGTTGAAGCGCTCAAGGGTCGCGCTCAGTTTGTCTGCTGGGACCTCGATCTGGGCGGCCAGTTCTTCGATGGTCGCGGCCTTCTTGATCGTGCCGTGCTTGAACCAGCGGCCCGGGAAGGGCTGGCGCGGCATGAGTCCGGCGAAGACGTACCGGTTGCGGTAGCGCTGATCGATGATCATCCAGGACGGCACGTGCGAGACGCCGGTGGCTTCGCCGGCGTACATCTCGTGCACGGCCTCGACGTAGGGCAGCGCCTCGTTCATGTAGCGCTCACCGACCTGGTTGACGATGATCGAGCCGGGCAGGTTGCGCTCCGCCAAGCAGAACCACGGGCCGCTCGGAAGCGGGATCGTCGGTCCCCACCAGGCGTCGTCGAGCAGATCGGTCTCGGCCCCGGCGGCGAGACCCGCCTCCAGGCCACCGCCGGTGTTGAACTCCGAGCCCGTCGTCCAGTCGATCGAGGTGGGTGTGGGTTGGTACTTCTCGCGCAGCGCCAGGTTGCGCTCGAACCCGCCGCTGCCGAGGATGACGCCGCGGCGGGCCTTGATGGTGGCGGGCCGGCCTTCGTGGGTGACCTCGACGCCCGCGACACGGTCGCCGTCGTTGAGCAGGCCGGTCAGTTCGGTGTCGTAGAAGACGGGGACGTCGCTGTCGATCAGCCCCTTGCGCAGCGCGACCGCGATGGCGTTGCCCATCGCGAACATCTGGCGCCCACGCAGACCGTGGAGCATCCGCTTGATGACGACCTTGATCATCGTCACCGGTCCGCGCCAGGTGCGCATGCCGAGGCTGATCTTCCGGAAGTCGGCCTGCGTCACGATCATGTTGGCCGGGGACTTCGCGTACGGCGGGTGGAGCCGCTTCAGTTCCTCACCGAGGAACCGGCCGTCGATCGGGACCGGCTCGCAGGTCCGGCCGGCGGCTCGGCCACCGGGCGCCTCGGGGTGGTAGTCGGCGTAGTCCGGCACCCACACGAACCGCAGCGGGGTGTTGTCGCGGATGAACTCGAGCACCTCGGGTCCGCGGTCGAGGTAGGTGTCGCGACGGACCTTGGGGACCTCGTCGCCCACGATCGAGTCGAGATAGAGCTTGGACTGCTCCATGTCGTCATCGGCGACCTGACCGGCCTGGCGCAAGGCGTAGTTGCCGGGGATCCAGACTCCGCCGCCACTGCGAGCGGTCGAGCCGCCGAAGTAGCCGCTCTTCTCAATCAGGACGACGTCGAGGCCAAGTTTGGCGGCGGCCAGGGCAGCGGACATTCCGGCTGCTCCGGCACCCACGACGACCACGTCGACCTCGGTCGGCAGAGGGGCGCTCATGGCGCAAAACTGTAACAGGTTCTAGAATCACCTTGTGACCTCAGAGGATGCCATCTCGGCCGCTGTGCAGCGCCTGGCCCTCGCTCAAGAGACCCGTGTCCCGTGCGCGGCGGTTCGGGACCTGATCGGCACCGACGACCTTGCGGCGGCCTACGCGGTGCAGCAGGGCCTCGTGCGGGCGCGACTGACCGGGGGAGTCACCGTGGTCGGACGCAAGATCGGGGCGACCTCCGAGGCGGTCCAGAACCAACTCGGCGTCGACCAACCCGACTTCGGCTACCTGCTCAGCGACATGGACGTGAGCGCTCAGGACCCAATCTCGATGCGCACGCTCGTGCAGCCGCGCGTGGAGGCCGAGGTGGCCTTCATGCTGGGACGCGACATCGACATGGCAGAGGACGACATCACCCTCGAGGCCGTCCGCGACTGCGTCGACGTGGCGCTGCCGGCCCTCGAGATCGTCGACTCGCGCATCGAGAACTGGGACATCGGGTTCACCGACACGGTCGCCGACAATGCCTCGAGCGGGCTGTACGTCGTCGGCAGCGAGGGCAGGTCGCTCGATGACCTCGAGCCGCGCGAGGTCACCATGTCCTTGACGATCAACGGTGAAGTTCGATCCAGCGGCAATGGCGCCGCCTGTCTCGGGGACCCGCTCGAGGCGCTGCGCTGGCTGGCCGTCCAAGCCAGTCGGTTCAACGACCCGCTCCGCGCGGGTCAGATCGTCCTGTCCGGAGCGCTGGGGCCCTTCGTCCCGTTTGCTGCCGGTGATCTCGTGGAAGCATCCATCAGTGGGTTCGCGCCGCTGACCGTTACGTTCGCCGACTGACCAGTCGGCGCAGTTCGAGGAGAAGAGATGAAGCGCACCGCTGCCATCGTCGGTCCCGGAAACATCGGCACCGACCTGATGTACAAGCTCCTCCGCAGTGATGCGATCGAGCCGCGCTGGATGATCGGCGTCGACCCGTCCAGCGAAGGCCTCAAGCTCGCGGCCGCGCAGGGGCTCGAGGCGAGCCACGAAGGCGTCGACTGGTTGCTCAAGCAGGACGAACTGCCGGATCTGATCTTCGAGGCCACCTCGGCCTACGTGCACCGCGAATACGCGCCGCGCTATGAGGAGGCCGGGATCCGGGCGATCGACCTGACGCCCGCCTCGGTCGGCCCAGCGGTGATCCCGCCGGTCAACGGCACCGAGCACCTCGGTGCGATGAACGTCAACATGATCACCTGCGGCGGCCAGGCCACGATCCCGATGGTGGCTGCTGTGTCGCGTGCCGCAGCGGTGTCCTACGCCGAGATCGTGGCGTCGGTCTCCTCGGTCTCCGCCGGACCCGGCACCCGCGCCAACATCGACGAGTTCACCCGCACCACCTCGGCGGGGGTCGAGTCGATCGGAGGGGCCACGCGGGGCAAGGCGATCATCATCTTGAACCCAGCCGAGCCGCCCATGATCATGCGCGACACGATCTTCTGCGCCGTGGCTCCCGACGCCGACCGGGACGCGATCATCGCGTCGGTCTTCGCGATGGAGAAGGCGGTCCAGGAGTACGTGCCTGGCTATCGCCTGCTCCAGGAGCCACAGATCGACGATCCCTCCGAGGCCACCTTGGGTCAGACCAAGGTCTCGATCTTCGTCGAGGTCGAAGGAGCCGGTGACTTCCTGCCGCCCTACTCGGGGAACCTCGACATCATGACCGCCGCCGCCGCTCAAGTCGGCGACAACATCGCTCGATCGTTGAACGGAGCCTCGGCATGACCGACAACTCAGGCATCAACGCCCTCGACCGCACCTGGTCCGGCACGCACGGCGACGAGCCGTGGGGCAAGCTCGACCTGCGCCTGACCGACACCTGTCTGCGCGACGGGTCGCACCACAAGCGGCACCAGTTCACCGCGACCGAGGTGCACGACATCGTCGAGGCGCTCGACACCTCCGGCATCCCGGTGATCGAGGTGACCCACGGTGACGGGCTCGGTGGCTCGTCGTTCAACTACGGGTTCTCCAAGACGCCCGAGCAGGAACTCATCAAGATCGCGGCCGAGACCGCCAAGCGCGCCAAGATCGCGTTCTTGATGCTGCCCGGCCTCGGCACCAAGGACGACATCCGCGCCGCGCAGGACAACGGCGGCCAGATCTGCCGGGTCGCCACGCACTGCACCGAGGCGGATGTCTCGCTCCAGCACTTCGGTCTGGCCCGTGACCTGGGTCTTGAGACCGTCGGGTTCTTGATGATGAGTCACACCCAGCCGCCCGAGGTCCTGGCCAAGCAGGCTCGGATCATGGTCGACGCCGGCTGCCAGTGCGTCTATGTCGTGGACTCCGCCGGTGCCCTGATCATGGAGCAGACCGCCGACCGGGTTTCGGCGGTCGTGGCCGAGATCGGCGCCCAGGCCGACGTGGGCTTCCACGGCCACGAGAACCTCGGTCTCGGTGTCGCCAACACCGTCATCGCCGCCCGTGCGGGTGCGACCCAGATCGACGGTTCGGTGCGCCGCTTCGGCGCCGGTGCCGGCAACACGCCACTCGAGGCGTTCATCGGAGTCTGCGACAAGCTCGACTGGACCACCGGAGTCGACTTCCTCCAGATCGTCGACGCGTCCGAGGACGTCATCAAGCCGGCCATGCCCGAGGAGTGCCAGCTCGACCGGATGACCCTGATGATGGGGTACGCCGGGGTCTACTCCTCGTTCCTCAAGCACGCCGGCAACGCCGCGGACCGCTACGGCGTCTCCGGCGCCAAGATCCTGCTCGAGGCCGGTCGCCGCAAGCTGATCGGCGGTCAGGAGGACCAGCTCATCGACATCGCACTGATGTTGAAGGCCGAGGCCGACAAGGAAGCCGCGAACTCCTAGGCTCCAAGGGTGCTTCGAGTTCTGGTCGTCCTGACTCTTGCGCTCGGTACCTCCCTGCACGGTGGCGCCAGTGGCGACTCCATCGAGGACTTCATCGCCAGTGAGATGCCTGCCTGCGGCGCGCCGGGGATGTCGTACGCCGTCGTCAGTGACGGCGCGATCACCTCATCGGGTGCCTACGGTGTCCTCAGGGCCGGGGAAGAACGCGAGGTCACGCCGGATACACCCTTCCTGATCGGGTCCATCTCCAAGAGCTTCACCGCTGTGGCAGTCATGCAACTGGTGGAGGCGGGCGAAGTCGATCTGGATGGCGAGACGGCGCGATACCTGGATGCGTTCTCGGGCCGCTCGGCGGGCGAGATCACGATCCGAGAACTGCTCAGCCACACGAGCGGCTTCTCGACCTTGCAGGGCAACGAGACCAGTCGGAGCGACGAACTCGCTCGAGAGGTGGACAGCTTCGCCGGCGTGGATCCCGCGCACACACCTGGGGAGCGGTGGGAGTACTCGAATCTGAACTATCAGATCCTGGGTCGCGTGATCGAGGTCGTGAGCGGACAGGACTACCAGGCCTACGTCACGACCAACATCCTCGAGCCACTCGGTATGGAACACAGCTTCGTTTCCGACGGCGAGATCCATGACTCGATGGCGACCGGGCATCGGCCGTGGTTCTGGACCAAGCGCCCGCTGGCGGAGAACCGGCCCGAGCGCGCGACGGCCCCCCAGGGTGGGATCGTCGCGAGTGCCAACGATCTGGCGCGCTACTTGCAGGTGATGATGAATGGCGAGGACGACGTGCTGAGCGCCGAAGGCAAGGCGCTGATGATGCGTCCGGCGAACGCGGTCTCGCCGGACTACGGCCTCGGCTGGTTCCTGGACTCCGCCGAGGGGAGCGTCTGGCACGACGGGGCGAGCCCCGGCTTCGAGACGCTGGCGCAGATGCTCCCCGCTGAGCGGAAGGCCGTGGTCGTGCTGGTCAACGCCGGAAGTGGCCTCGGCTTCGCCGAGACGACCGAAGTGCGTGTTGGTGTGGCGGCCAGGGCGCTGGTTCTCGACTACAGCGGTGAAGGCTCCCGCCTGCCGCAGAAGGTCCTGTTCATCAGTCTTCTGCTGCTGCCGCTCATCTACCTGTTCAGCATGCTCTGGGCTTGGCGTCACCGCGCCGAGCTCCGCGCGAAGACCGGAGTCTTCGGTCGCTTCAGTCTGTGGTTCCCCTTGCTCACCACGTCCGTGGCGGCATGGGTCATCCTTCGCCTCGTACCGAGCCAATTCGGGGCACCCATCGGCACGATCGCGTTGTTCGCGCCGGATCTGGGGCTCGCGTTGATCGCCACCGCAGTGACCGGCGTCCTGTGGGCGGGGTTCCGCCTCGGCATCGGGCTCCGGACGTCATCATGATCGTGGCCTCTGAGCCTC
>JBFIDC010000185.1:0-6752 GCA_041581495.1 Nocardioides sp.
CCAGAGCAGCGACAGGTCGTCCATCAGCGGCAATCTCACTGTCAATGTATTCCCGCGGAGTCCCTTTCCGGCGGACTTTTCCGTGCAGCGCCAGGTCGCCGGGCAGGATAGCGTAATCCGTGTAGAAGACGGAGTGGTGACGCGCTCGGTTCGTGACACCGCGGCCTTCTTCAGGGAGGCCGAGCGGATCTACCGGCCGCTCGCGCTGCCTCCGATCGGGGACCTGACTCGGCCCGGTCGTGCGCGGCTGAGGATCGCGATGCAGACCTCGGCACTGGGGCGAGCCGCATCCCGTGAGGTCGCCGAACTCACCCGCCAGACGGCTGCGCTGCTGGAGTCCCTCGGTCACCGGGTCGAGGAGGTCGAGTTCTCGGTCTCCCCGCGCTTCGAGGACGACTTCCTCACCTACTGGTCGATGCTCGCCTTCGCCGTGGTCCGGATGGGGCGCCGCGACCACGGACCCTCGTGGGACTCCTCCCGACTCGACGCGTTCTCCCTCGGGCTGGCCAGGTTGGCCAACAGACGACTACACCGACTGCCGGCCGTGATCACCCGGCTCCGTGGCGCTACCCGGCAGGCCGAGAGGCTGTTCTCCGACTACGACGTTCACCTGTCGCCGACCATGGCGACCGAGACGCCGCTGCTCGAGCACATCGACCCCAACCTGGATTTCGACGAGGTACTGCACCGAGTCACCTCGTGGATGCTGCTTACGCCGTGGCAGAACGTCACCGGTCAGCCGGCCATTTCGCTGCCGTTGGCGACCACGGCGAGGGGCCTTCCGCAGGGCATGCAGTTCACCGCCGGCATGGGTCGTGAGGCCCGGCTTTTGGAGTTGGCCTACGAGTTGGAGCAGGCGAGTCCGTTCCCTGTGATCCACCGCTGAGTTCGTGCCCGGAGCGGGGCTCGCGGGCCGGGGTCGCAACCGATTTTCACCGGACCCCCTGCCCTGTGTATCGTTCTGCGCTGTTGCCCCTTTAGCTCAGACGGCAGAGCGTCTCCATGGTAAGGAGAAGGTCTACGGTTCGATTCCGTAAAGGGGCTCTGGTACAGGTCGCCAACCAGCGGAATCCCGAGAGGGCTCCGCGCGTTGAGACCGGTGCCCCCGTGGCGGGGTAGCTCAGGTGGTTAGAGCACACGGCTCATAATCGTGGTGTCGCGGGTTCGAGTCCCGCCCCCGCTACCAGTTCTGACCTGAGCAGCACCGCATGAGCACCACCTGCAAAGCGCAGCACCGCAACACCAACCAGAAGGACTTCCCGTGGCCAGCAAGAGCTCCGACGTTCGCCCCAAGATCACCCTCGCGTGCGTGGAGTGCAAAGAGCGCAACTACATCACCAAGAAGAACCGGCGCAACGACCCGGACCGCATGGAGATGAAGAAGTTCTGCCCGCGCTGCCGCACCCACCAACTGCACCGCGAGACCCGCTGACGCTGGGCCGCCAGCCCACCCAGAGCGTCACCGGACCGCACCAATCAGACGGCTGAGCCTGTCTGTTTGGTGCACTTTGGCGCGCGCTCTGCCGTCCAGGGTGTCTCGGCGGCGAGTCGAGGTCGTCGCCCCAGGAGACTGGGGTCCCGAAGGGCTACCCGGTCGACCGATCGGGTGAGGTCATCTGTATCGGAGCGCACACGGCCATCCTCGTGACGCAGCCGCACCTTCTGCGGTTGTCTCCCCATGACCACACGCGGCCGGAACGGCACCGCTCGACACCGAGCGCCGCGGCACGCCGCACTGCCAGTCGTTGGGCACGACGAGGCCGGGTCGAGCGCCGTCCCCCGGCGTGGGGCTGCCCCGAGGGTGGTTCGCCTGTTCAAGGTGCTGGTCGCGACCTCCATCGTCGGGCTGCTCCTGGGAGGGCTGGTCGGAACCATCGCGGCCGACCGGTTCGGGGTAGTAGACGTCGCCTGGCAGGACGACGCGGACGCGCTTGAGGTCACCGCGTTGATCGCCCAACACGATTGCTGGCAGGGCGAGCCGCCATTGGCGCACAGGGATCGCATCCCGGGTCACGCCGTGGTCAGGCCCGCGCCGAACCAAGGCGTGGTCTACAGCGCGGCACTCGTCTCCGACGCCCTCGAGCACGTTGTGAACGGCGCTCACCGGAAGATGACGGTCTACGCGTTCTGTCCTTGATCCGGCATTGGCACTGACCCGCGCCGGCGCCGATCTCAGTTCGCCCCGTGACGCACAGGCCTGGCTTGCGAGCCTCAGCCACTAGGTTGGTTCCATGCCAGTCGACCCCTCGCTCGTCGGTCGGACCTTCCCGCCGACGGCGCCGCACGAGGTGACTGAGGAAGCCCTCGCCGAGTTCGCCGCCGGGCTCGGGGCGACCTACGACGGCACCGCCCCACCGACCTACCCGATCGTGTTGGCCTTCGAAGCGATGAACGCGTTCCTCGAGGCCGAGCACGTCGACCTGTTCCGCATCGTGCACGGCGCGCAGGAGTTCGCCTACCAGCGGCCGATCGTTCCCGGAGACGTCCTGACGGCGACGCTGAGCGTCGCGAGCCTGCGCCAGATCGCCGGCAACGACATCATCGGCACCACCAGTGTGGTGACCGACGCGAGCGGTGCCCTGGTGTGCTCCACCAGCGCCACTCTCGTCCACCGGGGAGCCGAGGCGTGATGCTCGAGACCAAGACCTTCACCATCACCCGCGCCGACCTGGTGGCCTACGCCGCGGCCAGTGGCGACCACAACCCCATCCACCAGGACGAGGACGTCGCCCGCAGCGTCGGTCTGCCGGGCGTGATCGCGCACGGGATGTACACGCTGGGCCTGGCGGCCCGAGCAGTGAACGAGTGGTTCCCCGGCGCCGAGGTGGTCAGCCTGGGCTGCAAGTTCACCAACCCCGTGGTCGTCCCGGCCCAGGGCGGGGTCGAGGTCGAGTTCGCCGGCGAGGCCACCGAGGACGACGGTCTCACCACGGTCAAACTCACCGTCACGTGTGCCGGCCAGAAGGTGCTCGGCATGCCCAAGGCAGTGCTGCGTGTCGGCTGAGGCCCAGCAGCGCCTGAGCGAGCACACCACGCTGCGATTGGGCGGTCCCGCCCGCGAGTGGGTCACGGCAACGACCGAGGCCGAGGTGATCGCGGCACTGGAGACCGCCGACGACGTCCTGGTGCTCGGAGGCGGCAGCAACCTGGTGGTCGCCGACGCGGGGTTCGACGGCCGAGTCGTCGAGGTCGCCACGACCGGCATCGTGCCCGACACCGACAGCGACGACCCGTCCTGTGGTGGCGTCATGGTGAAGGTCGCGGCAGGGGAGAGCTGGGACGACCTCGTCGCGCTCGCGGTGCAACGCGGTTGGGTTGGGATCGAGGCCCTCTCGGGCATTCCCGGTCGAGTCGGCGCCACCCCGATCCAGAACGTCGGTGCCTACGGCCAGGAGGTCGCGCAGACCATCGCCCAGGTGCGGGTGTGGGACCGGAGGCTGAACGGAGTGCGGACCTTCGCCAACGCCGACTGCGCGTTCGGCTACCGGACCTCCAGGTTCAAGGCGGACCCCGAGCGGCACGTGATCCTCGAGGTGACCTTCCAGTTCACGACCGGTTCGCTGGGTGCGCCCGTGGCCTACGCCGAACTCGCGAGGACCCTCGGAGTCGAACCCGGGACCCGGGCTCCGCTGACCGACGTCCGCGAGGCCGTGCTGGCTCTGCGGCGGGGCAAGGGGATGGTCCTGGACCCGGCCGACCACGACACCTGGAGCGCCGGGTCGTTCTTCACCAACCCGATCGTCGAACCCGCGCAGGTTCCTGACGGGGCGCCGGCGTGGCCCCAAGCCGACGGACGGATCAAGACCAGCGCCGCGTGGCTGATCGAGCAGGCTGGGTTCGCCAAGGGCTATGCGCGCGACGGCGTGGCGCTGTCGGGCAAGCACGTCCTCGCGCTGACCAATCGCGGCGGGGGCACCACTGAGCAGTTGCTGGCGCTGGCCGCAGAGATCCAGGCCCGGGTCGAGGCGACCTACGGCATTCGGCTGGTCAACGAGCCCGTGCTGGTCGGCTGCGACCTCTGAGGGCGGTTCAGGCCCCAGAACTCGCGGCGATGACGAACAGCGCGACGAATCCGACGATGGCAAGCAGGCCGAGCAGCGCCAGAACGGTCCCGATGATTCCCATCGCCACGCCGGCCTGTGCCTGACCCCGGTTGCCGAACGTCTCCGGCGAGGCGTCGATCTCTTTGAGCGCCCGATGGCCCTTGGTCCAGGCCACCGGCGCGGCGAAGACGCCGGGGAAGGTCACGAAGCAGAACGGGCTGAGCGCCAAGCAGACCAGTGCGACGATGCCCAGGATCATCGACAGATTGGCGCCCTTGTGCGTCTGGTTCCACGCTGCGGCGCCATAGGGCGCGGCCCCCCACGGGCTGGGAGCGTCGGGATGCGGGCCAGGTTGAGGGGCTCCGTACGGCGGACTGCTCATGGGGGGCGGTGGAGTCGGGGGTGGCTGGTAGCCGGGCCCGGAGGGCTGGGTCGAAGCACCGGATGGAGACGTGAACGGATCGGCTGGTTCGTCCTTGCCCCAGGGACGATGCGTGAACGGCATCGTCTCGTCCTTCTCGTCCTCGCTCACGGCTCGAATCCTGCCATCAGCCACTCCTCGATCCCCGCGAGCAGCCTGGTCCTCACGGTTTCGGGCGCCGCCGAGGCCCGCACCGACATCCGGGCCAGTTCGGCCAATTGGGCGTCAGACAGGTCATGGGCGGCCCGCATGGTGGCGTACTGCGCGGCCAGTTGCGACCCGAACAACAGGGGGTCGTCGGCACCGAGTGCGACGGTGGCGCCCGCCTCGAGCAGTACCGGCAACGGCACCGAGGAGAGATCGCTGTAGACACCCAGGGCGACGTTGGAGACCGGGCAGACCTCCAAGGCGATGCCCGCGTCCACGACACGCGTCAGGAGGTCGGGGTCCTCGGCGGTTCGGACGCCGTGCCCGAGCCGAGTCGGATGCAGTTGGTCGAGGCAGGTCCGCACGTGTTCGGGGCCGAGCAGTTCGCCACCGTGCGGGACCGACATCAGCCCGGCGCGCTCAGCGATCGAGAACGCCGCCGCGAACTCGGAGGTCGCTCCGCGGCGTTCGTCGTTGGACAGACCGAACCCGATGACGCCTCGCCCGGCGTACTGCGCGGCCAGGCGAGCCAGGGTTCGCGCATCGAGCGGATGGCGGGTGCGGTTGGCGGCGATCACCACAGCCATGCCCACCCCCGTCGCCTCGGAGGCATCGCGCACGGCATCGAGGACCAGTTCGGTGAAGGCGGTGATGCCGCCGAAGCGCGCCGCGTAGCCGCTGGGGTCGACCTGGATCTCAAGCCAACCTCCACCGTCGCGGGCGTCGTCCTGGGCGGCCTCGAGCACCAGGCGTCGCACGTCGTCCTCGGTGCGCAGCACCGATCGGGCTACGTCATAGAGTCGTTGGAAGCGGAACCAGCCCTTCTCGTCGGCAGCGCTCAGCAGTGGCGGCCACTGCGAAACCAGCGAGTCCGGTAGGGCGATGCCCTCACGCTCGGCGAGTTCGAGCAGGGTGTCGTGACGCATCGAACCGGTGAAGTGCAGGTGCAAATGTGCCTTGGGTAGGGAACGCAGGTCACGGCGCGGTTCGTTGTCTGGATGAGATGCTGCTTTTGGAGGCCAATCGTCCACATGCGTAGACTGCCTCCTTGGCGGATTCCCCGATGCTTTGGCATGCCCAGGCACCGGAGAAACGTTCGGAGGGCACTAGCTCAACTGGCAGAGCATCGGTCTCCAAAACCGAAGGTTGGGGGTTCAAGTCCCTCGTGCCCTGCAGATCAAGATCGACCAGCAATGTCAGACCTGGCAATGTCAGACCCAGCAGCAACCAGTGAAACGAAGGTGAGTGGCGTGACGGACAGCAAGGCGGTCCGCGGTCCCAGGGACGATCGCTCCGAGGGGCGCACCAGCATCCCCACCTTCTACCGCCAGGTCGTTGCTGAACTGCGCAAGGTGGTCTGGCCCACCCAGGAGCAATTGGTCACCTACTTCGCGGTGGTCATGGTCTTCGTGCTGGTCATGATGGCGATCGTGGCGGGTCTCGACCTCGGATTCGGAAAGCTCGCCTTCGAGGTCTTCACCGGCCGGTCGAGCGAGTGAGCAGCGGGCACAGCGCCCACCACCCCCAAGCAATGAGCAACCGCACTGATGGAGCAACGCGTGTCTGAGCAGTCCGACGAGCAGGTCCCTGTTGAGGGAGAGGTCGAGGTCCACGAGGACGTCGACCAGCCGGCCGACCCGCAAGAGGTCCAAGAGGTCCTGGCGGAGGAGTCTCCGGAGGAATCCCCCGAGGAGTCTGCTGAGGAGCCTTCCGAGGCTGAGGCCGGCGACGAGGCCACCGATGTCGAGCAGGCCGACGAGCAGGACTCCGACGAGCAGGACTCCGAGCAGGACGCTGGCGAGGAATCCCCCGATGGTCCCCTCGAGGCCTTCCGCGCCGAACTGTGGGCCAAGCCGGGTGACTGGTTCGTGGTGCACACCTACTCGGGCATGGAGAACCGGGTGAAGTCCAACCTGGAGAACCGGATCATCTCCTTGAACATGGAGGACTACATCCACGAGATCGTGGTCCCCACCGAAGAGGTCGCCGAGATCAAGAACGGCCAGCGCAAGATGGTCAAGCGCACCGTGCTGCCCGGCTACGTCCTGGTCCGGATGGACCTGACCGATGAGTCGTGGGCCGCGGTCCGCCACACGCCCTCGGTGACCGGCTTCGTCGGCCACAGCCACCAGCCCGTGCCC
>JBFIDC010000186.1:0-6723 GCA_041581495.1 Nocardioides sp.
CAGCGATCGCCGCGGCCCGGCCAGACCAACTCGGTGAGGTCTCGGTCATCGAGCAGGTGCGCGGGTTGCACACTGGCGCGCAGCCTGAGCTCGGCGAGCTTGGGCACGTCTTCCTCTCGGATGAGTTGGGCGTGCTCGATCGACCCGCGCGCCCCCGTCTCCTCGTAGGCCGCCAACGCGTCTGCGACCGCCGCGTCACCGATCGCGTGCGTGGCGACCTCGATGCCGGCGTGCGTCGCCCGGGTGAGCAGCGCGCGCAGTTCGGCCGCGGTCTGGTTCGGCAGACCAACTGGCTGCTCCAGCAGGTGGGCGTCCTCGTACGGGTCGCAGCACCAGGCGGTCCGGGTGTTGAGCGACCCGTCGCTGATGATCTTCAACGGCCCCATCGTGAGCCGCTCGTCGGCACCGGGGAGCGGGTCGCCGGTGCGCAGGCCGGCGTCGATCACGTCATCGAGGCCCGCGGCGTACGCCGCCCAGCGCACGCGCAGCAGGTCGCCGCCCTCGCGCCAGCGATCGACCCAGGATTCGCGCCGACCGTTGAACTCGAAGTCGACCATCCCGACCAGACCCTGAGCCGCCGCCTCCTGGAGTGCCTCTCGATACGAGGCGGGGGTGTCGAGGGAGCCGCCGGCCACGATGGCGAGGCGGGGGTAGACGTCGAACCACTCGTTCTCGCGCACCACCTCGTCACGGTCGTGCAGGCCGAGCAGACCCAGCGCCAAGGTGTTGCCCCACGCATGGTGCCCGTCTCCGCAGATCAGCAGGATCGGGATGGTCGTCGAGACGGCGTTCAACTCCGAGGTGGTGCCATCGCGGCCCATGAAGGCCGACCGGTGCCCCCACCCGACGACGGGCTGCCCGGGGTGGGTCTCGAGGCGCGCCTTGACGATCTGCACGGCCTCCTCGACCGAACCCGCGCTCGAGAGGTCCAGCCGCTGACGGCACTCCACCCACTGGGTGAGGTGGACGTGCTGGTCCCACAGTCCCGGGATGAGCCACCGGCCGGCGGCATCGATCTCGGCGACCTCTCCCGGCGGCAGGTCCAAGCCTTCGCCGACCGCAGCCACCGCGCCGCGTTGCACCAGCACATCGACCGGTTCATCGGTCGGCGCGGGCAGGTTGATGGGCACGATCCGGGCGTTGCGAATCAGCAGTTCACTCACAGGACGCACGTTACGTCGCGGGCGGGCGGGGCACCTGAGCGCCATCGGTCTCCTGGAGGCTTAGTCTCAGCGCATGGACCGGAGAGTCATCGGGTTTTTCCTGGTGCTGCTCCTTCTCGGGGCCGGCGCCGGGTACGCGTGGGGTGCCCTGACCCCTGAGCAACCGCTCGAGTTCGAGGGCGCCCGCCCGCTCCCCGCCGCGTCCCCGTCGTTCCCGTTCGAGACCGAGGCGCCCTACGCCCAGGACGTCGACTTCCCGTCCCTGGCACCCGACCTCACCTACGTCCGCAACAGACTCGGCGAGGACCCCTTCGCCTACACCTACCGTCGCCCGAAGGGCTGGTCCTCCTCAGGCATCGGTGCGGGCGAGGTGACCTTCAGCCCCCCTGACGGCATCGAGGGTGGCTACGGCATGCGGGTCAAACTCGTCAACGCCCGGATGACGCCCGAAGAGATGGTCGCCCAGAAGCTCGCGGCCCTGCAGAGCACCGAGGACGACGTCCAGATCGTCGGGCGTTCCTCCGACACCCTGGCGATCACCTATCGCTCCTCGGCGAACCGGCTGCGCTACAACACCTTCCGCTGGTTCACCGACACCGGCGGCGGGTTCGCGACCTTCGAGACCTCGGTCTATGGCCGGGCGCAGGACGTCCCGGGCCTCACCGACCTGCTCGACCAGGTCTCGGCAAGCATCCGACGCAGCTGAGACCGCAGGGCTCCGGGGGTCTCACAGTCCCGACGTCGTGACGCTGGCGAGCACCTTGGTCGCGGTGCGGTGGTCCTTGCTGCGGATCTGGACCCACAGGAGCCTGTTGCCTGCGACCTGCGCGACCCGCTCGACGGTGACGCCACCCGGGCACCCCGCATAGACGACCGTGGTGGTCGCGAACCCATCGACCAGGTCCTCCACGGGACTGCCGGCGGTGTCGCACTCGGGGTGTTGCGGGCTCTGCTCGGGGACCTCGTCGCCGGGCAGCACCGCGACGAACACCCCCTGGCTGGTCCCGTCGGTCGCCCAGCCGCTGCCCTCCCCCACAGAGAGTGCGGCGAACTCGGCCTGACCTTCGGCGTTGGGGGGCATCCAGCCCCGGTCGGAGACCGCGGCCCAGGCGGAGGGCACGCTGACGCTGAGCATCCCGGACTCGTCAGTAAAGGTGGGGTCGGGCACATCGCCGGCGCGTTGGGCCGCGTAGCCTCCGGCGATCCCGCCGGCCAGCACCGCGCACGCGGCTCCCGCGATGGCGACCTGCCGCAGTCGGCGCGGTCGACCGACCGGCACGGGCGCGGGATCCGGGAGTTCCGGCTCCGGGCCCCCACCCGGCGCGGAGGTGGGCCGTGGACCCGGCTGGGTGAGTTCGGGGTCGATGGGGATCCAGGCCGAGGTCTCAGGAGCACCCTCGACCAGAGGTGACAGCGCGCTCTCGAGATCCCCGACGAAGTCGCTCACCGTGTCGTAGCGGCCCTCCCGATCCGGCTCGAGGCCGCGACGCAGGACGCCCTCGACCTGGGGCGGGAACTGACGCTCCGGTGTCGAGACCTCGGGCAGCGGACCGGGATGGCCGGCCTCGATGAGACTCGGGTGTTGGTAGGGCGCCCGACCGGTGAGCAGCAGATAGGCCAGGGTGGCCAGGGAGTACTGATCGGCGCGCGCGTCCGGAGCCTCGCCGCGCGCCTGCTCGGGAGCGACATAGGACGGAGTGCCGGCGACCATCGTCAGCCGCGAGGACATGTCGAGCGCACGCCCCAACCCGAGGTCACCCACCATGGCCCGGAGTTGGGGCTCACCCTCACGCGAGGTGATGCCACGGAAGAGCACGTTGGCCGGCTTCACGTCGCGGTGCACCACGTCGCGGTCGTGAAGTGCCTGGAGCCCGGCTCCGACCTGGCGCACGACGCCCAGCGCCTGAGCGGTCGTCAGTCCGTCGACCTCGAGGCGATCGGCAAGCGTGCCCTGGTCGGCGTAGGACATGACGAGGTAGGGACGGCCGTCGTCGAGTTCGCCCGCGTCGTAGACGGCGACCACGTGGGGGGAGTCGACCTTGCGGAGATAGCGGCCCTCCTCGACGAAGCGGCGACGGATGTGCTCGTCCTCGCTCCAGTTGTCGGCCAGCACCTTCACCGCGACCGGCGAGTCCAACTGCTCGTCGTAGGCGAGCCACACGGTCGCGAAAGCACCGGCCCCGATCCGACGTCGCACCGCATAGCGCCCCAGACGCTGAGGCATCGGACGCTGGGGGGTGGACACCCCCTGATTATCGTCATGCCATGGAGCCGAACGAGATCGACGCACT
The DNA here is from genome assembly GCA_041581495.1 of Nocardioides sp. Lineage (GTDB taxonomy): Bacteria > Actinomycetota > Actinomycetes > Propionibacteriales > Nocardioidaceae > Nocardioides. The sequence goes on from JBFIDC010000186.1 coordinate 3,455, forward strand.
CGCGCGTCGCGCGCAGGGTGGTGACCGCGACGCCATGGAGATCCTGCTCGGCGAAGTTCGGCCGCGCACCCTGGCGATCTGCCGCGGAGTGCTGCCCTACTCCGGCGACGCCGAGGACGCCTGCCAGGAGGCCCTGATCAACGTCTCCAACAAGATCGGCACCTGGAACGGCCAGGGTCGCTTCACCACCTGGCTGCACGCGGTCGCCGTCAACAGCGCGCGGTCCACCTACCGCCGGATGAAGAACCAGGCCGTCGCCGTGGACCCCACCGACCACGGTGCCCTGGCGAAGCCCGATCCCCGAACCACCAGCGTCATCGCGGGCACCCGCCTCGACCTGCTCGAGGCCATGGAGACCCTCGAGCGCGACCACCCTCAGATGGTCGAACCGCTGTTGCTGCGTGACGTCTACGGCATGGCCTATGAGGACATCGCCGACCTCATCGGGGTGCCGGTCGGCACCGTCAAGGCCCAGATCCACCACGGCCGCAAACTGGTCCGGCCGATGCTGGCCGAGAGCGGGGGCTGAGGTGCGACCACACCGACGGTCCCCCGCCGGGGTGCGCCCGAACGCGGGTGCGCCGACGGTGGCACCGGTCGCGGCGATGGTCGTGGCGCTGGCTCTCGCGCTAGCACTCGCGCTGGCCGGATGCAGCGGCGGCGTGAAGTCCAGTTCGGGCCCCAGCACTTCGCCGGCCGGCCCTTCGCAGAGTGCCCCCACGGGTTCGGCGAGTGCCGATGCCGGGGACCCCGATGAGCAGGTCGACCCCAACGACCCGGCGTTCGACGCCGGACTCAGCGAGCCGCTCGAGGACTCGATCTATCCCCACGTCGGCGACCCGGGCATCGACACGCTGCACTACGACCTGGCGCTGGCCTGGACTCCGAGCACACGCACCCTCGATGGGGTGGCCACCATCGCGTTCCGGGCGACGGCTGACGCCACTCGGGTCCGCTTCGACCTCGGGCCGGCACTCGACGTCTCGTCGGTGGCGATCGACGGCACCGAGGTCAAGGCCAAGCACCGCGGCAAGGACCTCGTCGTGCGTGCCCCCGTCGTCGCCGATCAGCGCTACCTGTTGCGGGTCGGCTACTCCGGCACCCCTGAGCCGGTCAAGGCACCCACCACGCGCAGCGACTTCGACGAGATCGGCTTCAGGATCAGCCCGACCGACGCCGTGTGGACCATGCAGGAGCCCTACGGCGCCTTCACGTGGTACCCCGTCAACGACCAACCCGCCGACAAGGCCCTCTATGACTTCACGCTGACCGTGCCCTCGCCGTGGGTCGGGATCGCCAACGGCGCCCTCACCGATCGATCCGAGCGGGCCGGCCTCACCACGACGCAGTGGCACCTGTCGATGCCCGCCGCCTCCTACCTGACCACGCTGGCCTTCGGCGACTACCAGGTGACCTCCAACTCCTCGGCGAGCGGACTGGAGATCGACTACTGGGTCCCGCGCGCCAACGCCGAACTCGCGCCCGACCTCGAAGCCGCGGCCGGTGGACTCGACTGGCTCGAGGAGCGCCTGGGCCCCTACCCCTACGACTCACTCGGCTTCCTGCTGGTCGACTCCCGCAGCGGCATGGAGACCACCACGATGATCACGCTCGGCACCACCGAATACACCACCTCCCCGGCCGTGCTGGTCCATGAACTGGTGCACCACTGGTACGGCGACCTGGTCACGCCCAACGACTGGCGCGACGTGTGGATGAACGAGGGCATGGCGATGTATCTGCAAGGGATGTGGGAAGCCGAGCAGGAAGGGATCACCACCGGGCAGAAGATGGACGAGTGGGCGACCTTCGAGGCCGACTACCGCGCCGACTCGGGGCCGCCAGCGGACTACGACCCCACCGAGTTCGGCACCGGCAACATCTACTACGGACCCGCCCTGATGTGGCATGAACTGCGTCAGCGGCTCGGCGACGCGACCTTCTTCGCCATGATCCGCGACTGGCCGGCCTCGCAGGCCGACGGCAGTTCGGACCGCGAGGAGTACCTCGCCTGGATCGAGGACTACACCGGCGAGGAGCTCACCGCCTTCTTCGACGCCTGGCTGCTCGGCGCCACAACGCCGCCTCGGGGCTAGCCTGCAACCGTGGCTACCTTCATCCTCACCTTGCTCGGCGACGACCGACCGGGGTTGGTCTCTGCGCTTTCCACCCCGATCAAGGCTCACGGCGGCAGCTGGGAACGCAGCCAGCTCTCCCAACTCGAGGGCAAGTTCGCCGGCATCGTGGTGGTCTCGGTCCCCGACGCCGAGTACGACGGGCTCATCTCGGACCTCAGTGCACTTGGCGACCAGGGTCTCAAGATCACCATCGAACGCACCGACGAGACCGACCCCGGCGATTCGGTCCGGCTGGCCCTGCACCTGCTGGGAGCCGACCGACCCGGCATCGTCGCCGAGATCTCCTCGGCCCTCGCCGCGCTCGACGTCAACATCGAAGAACTTGAGACCGACGTCCACGAAGCCCCGATGGCCGGCGGGCTGTTGTTCGAGGCCAATGCCGTGCTCAACGCCTCGTCTGGTGCCCGGACCGACGAGATCCGCGGCAAGCTCGAGGCTCTCGCCGATGAGTTGATGGTCGACATCGCGCTCACCGACGACTGAGCGGGGCGCCGAGCCACGGCCTTCCGCTCGGCCGCTTCAGCCTTGCTGCATCTCCCAGGCGAGGTCGATCGCCGCGCGCACAGCCCGAGGATCTGCCCGGTCCAGGTACGCCTCGATCTTGTGGTGCGTCTCCATGCGAGGCGGCACACCGAAACTGTCCGGGTAGGTCTCAAGCAGCGACTCTCGCCTACTCAGCGGCACCCGGATCACCAGCGTGCTGGGGTCATGCAGGCGCACGACCAGGCGGTCTTTGACGTACCACCCCGGGCGCGATTCGGTTCCCTTGCGCTTGACCTGCGGCAGCGACTCCGCATACCGAGCAACCTCGTCCGGGGTCATGGACAAAGCGTAGGACTCATCACGCCCAAGAGTCAGGGCGTCGCACAGTCGCATGTGAAGGATGCCGCTAGTTCGGATGACCGCAGCCCAGCGACCCCGCGGCAGGAGTGAGCGTTAGCGCCCGACGGTCCGCGCTCTGAGAGACCTAGAAGCCGTTGCGGCCGCAGCGCTGGCTATCTGATCCGGCTCCACACGCCCCGTCCGTGCCTGGCGCCGACTATGTTCAGGACGTGCGAGGTCGTCGGTTCTTGCTGAGCATCGCCGTTGCAGCCGTTCTCAGTGTTCTCGTGCCCGCGTGCGCCGACTTGA
>JBFIDC010000187.1:0-6718 GCA_041581495.1 Nocardioides sp.
CGGTGGAGGTAGGCCAGTTGCAGTTCGCGGCGGTCGGCGAAGTAGCGATAGAGCGTGGCACGCGAGCAACCCGCGGCGCGCGCGACCTCGCCCATGCTGACCGCACCCGGGCCGTGCTCGGCGAACAGCTCGCCAGCGGCGGCCAGGATCCGCTCGTCGGTGGCGAGAGCAGGTGCCCGGCGAGGCGAGCTCATGGGGCCTCGCCCACCGTGAGCGGCACCGACAACGGCCGGCGTACGTAGGGCCCTGGGGCCCAGGTGACAGCCTCGAGGTCCACCTCGAAGGCCGGCATTCGCTCCAGCAACTCCTCGAGCGTGACCCGCACCTGCATGCGAGCCGCGGCGTTGCCGAGGCAGTGGTGGGCGCCCTGACCGAAGGCCAGGATCTGCGACGGTGCGCGCCGGACGTCGAGGTCGTCGGCGTCCGATCCGTACCGGCGCTGGTCACGGTTGCCGGCACCGAAGAGCAGCAGCACCTTGCGCCCGGCGGGGATGGGGACCCCGTGCAGTTCGACGTCCCGGGTGACCGTGCGGGCCAGTCCCTGCACCGGCGAGGTGAGCCGCAGGAACTCCTCGACCGCCCCTGGGATCAGGTCGGGCTCGGCCCGAAGCGCGGCGCCCTGGTCCGGGTGCTGGGCCAGCAACTGCACCGCGCCGCCGAGGGCACCGGTCGTGGTGTCGTTGCCGCCGGTCACCATCGTGAAGACGTAGCCGAGGATGGAGATCAGGTCGACGGGATCCTCGCGCTCGGCGGCCACCAGGAGCGAGACGGTGTCATCGCCCGGCTCGCTGCGGCGGCGTTCGATCAGGTCGGCGAAGTAGCCCAGCATCTCGGTCGTGGCGTCGGCGGCCGCGGATGGACCACCCGTCGAACTCGCCGCGACGATGGCGTCGGTCCAGGCATCGAAGTTGGCTCGGTCCGCCTCCGGGACCCCCAGGTAGTGGGCCACCACCATGCTCGGCAAGGGTTTGAACAACTCGCTGACGATGTCGCCGCCACCACCAGCCACCATCGCCTCGATCCGCGCCACGACGAACTCGCGTACGGCGGGTTCGATGTCACGCACTTGACGCGGAGTGAAGCCCCGGCTCACCAGACGACGAAACGCGGTGTGGTCCGGGGGGTCGAGCATCACCAGGGGTGGGGTCTCGCTGAGCCCGATTCGTTCCAACTCGCCGTACTCGACGGTGAGGCCTTGGGCCGAGGAGAAGGTCCCCGTGTCGACGGCGGCGGCGAGGATGTCGGCGTGGCGGCTGAGCACGTAGTAGTCCGCGTCAGGTCGATCGGAGTCCACCACGTGGTGGACCGGGTCATGGTCGCGCAGGGCGCGGTAGTCGGCCCACGGGCTGCGCCACGCCTGGCCACCGCGCGGCAGGTAGCCGACTCCGATCGTCGAACTCTGCATGCTCGGCATGGCGCCACTGTGAGACACATCGGCGTCTTTGTCTAGCCTGGCGGGCCGCGATCAGCCGGTGGCCGCCGTCTGGTCGGCAGCCGCCTGCGGCCCGGGAACGGTTGCCACGGCGATCGCCGTGGTCAACGGCATCGCCAGGACCAGGCCGATGCTGGTGGCGAACGAGCGGACCAGTTCGGTGCTGATCTCCTCGGTGGCCATCAGGTCCAGAAGCGGGCGGTTGAACAGCGCCACGACGAGCAGGACCAGCAAGGCGGCGCCCGCATAGGCGAAGACGATCGTGTAGATCGTCGAGGCGACATGGTCTCGGCCGATGCGCATGGCGCGGGTGAACAGCACCCGTCGCGTCAGCATCGGACCGGCCGCTCGGAGTTCCCAGACCGCACTGGCCTGCGTGATCGTGACGTCGTTGAGGATGCCGAGGCCGGCGATCACCACCGACGCCACCAGGAGCTCTTGGAAGTTCAGGCCGAAGGCGACCGAGGTCAACAGCCCCCCGGCCTCGTCGACCACTCCCGTCAGGTGACTCGACCGCACCGCCCACGACCCGATGAACGCGGTGAGTGCGACGCCGCCCAAGGTGCCGGCGAGTGCCGAACTGGTCCTCATCGAGAACCCGTGAGTGGAGTAGAGAACGACATACATGATCAGGCACGAGCCGACCAGGACGACCAGGAGCGGGGACTCGCCGGTGACCAGGCCGGGCACCACGAAGTAGCCCAGCACCGCCCCCGCCACCCCGAGTCCGACCAGGGCCATCACTCCCCGCCACCGGGCGACCACGACCACGACGAGGGCGAACAGTGCCGCCAACAGGGCCAGTGGACGATCCCGCTCGATGCCGTAGTACGCGAACTGCGCGGGCTCGCCCTCAATTGACGGTGAGCGGATCAACTGCACCTGGTCACCGGGAGCCAGCCGCGCGTTGGTGACCTCGGGTGGGACCGGGATCTCGGTCTCGGCGCCGGCGTCGACGCCCTCGGCGACCCGCACCGTGAGGGTTCCGCAACCTTGTGGCGGATCGTTGAGGCTCGCGCAGGCGGGAGCGACCTCAACGACATCGGCGCGAGGGAAGGTGACGCCATCGGCGGCGAAGCTGACCTCGCCGCGCAGGTCCTCGAGTTCGTCGGCGTCGGGCCATAGGGCGAAGGTCCCGACCACCGTCGCGAACAGCGAGGCGAGCAAGAAGCCGAGCAGCACCGCCCGCGGCAGCCTCGACACCTCGACGGTCTCGGGTGCGCTGTCGCCGCCCCGGTGCGAATGGCCGTGAGTCATGCGCACAACATACGGACGTCGGATCAGGCCACAGCGGCTACCGTCATTCGACATGCGCCGCCTCCTCGTCCTCGTGCTGGTCTCGGGTGCACTGGTCGGCGCCGGCACCGGCTCCGCGGTCGGCAGCGCAGTCGGCAGCGCGAAGCAGATCGCGGGGTCAGCGGTTCTCGCGCCGGTCACGCACAGCATCGAGGTGACCGGGGTCGAGGTGGGCACCTTCCCGGCGTTCAGTTCCGAGATCTCGCGCTACGCCATCACCACCGGCCCAGGCACCGACGGCCAGGTGACCCTCACCGCCTCCACCTCGGACCCGACCGGCGAGATCCGGATCGACGGCGTGCCGGAACCCGACGGCGTCCGCACCGTCGAGGGATTGACCGAGGGCGATGAGGTCTCGGTGATCATCACCGACACCCTGGGCGTGGCCCGACACTCCTACATCTACCTGCCCTCCGGCTTCCCCGCCCTCGAGCGAGTGACCCCCGACCCCGCCCCCGGGACGCTCGCGCCCGGGCTGGTGCTGCTGACTCTGGGCCAGTTCTTCAGCCCCGGCGACTGGTTCGAGACCGGGGTCGACATCAACGGAGTGCCGGCGTTCGTGCGCAGCAGTCCCACGGCCACCTTCGATCTCCAACGCCAGCCCAACGGCAATCTCTCCGTCGCCAGGGTGAACCCCGCGCCGGGGGCCGGCTTCGACGTGGTGGAACTCGCCGATGATCTCTCCGAGGTGGCCGTCCACCGCGCCGTGGGCCTGGTCAACACCGACCCCCACGACGCCATCCTCGAGCCCGACGGCACCGCCTGGTTGGTCTCCTATGAGGTTCGCGGACTCATGCCCGACAACACCACCCCGCGCGTGGACGGCGTCGTTCAGCGAGTCGACCCTGACGGCACGGTCGGTTTCGAGTGGTCCACCGAGGACTACGTCGACCTCACAGTGATCGCACCCGATGCCGCGAACGCGGGCGACTACTCACACATCAACTCGATCCAACTGATGTTGGACGGCAACTTGTTGGTCTCGATGCGCCACTTCAGTTCCGTGTTCAAGGTGGCCACCCACGATCAGCCCGGGTTCGAGGCCGGCGAGGTGATCTGGCAACTGGGTGGCCGCTACAGCAGTTTCGAGTTCCCGCCGGGCGAGAACGGCCCCTGTGCCCAGCACACCGCGCGCGAGCTGCCCAATGGCGACATCATGGTCTTCGACAACGGCTCAGGGGTCCCGTTCAACACCTTGTGCGTCGACCAGGCGGATCCCGCCGGCGATCCGATCGACCGGGCCTCCACCCGCATCGTCAGCTTCACCCTCGACGAGAACGCCGGCACCGCGACGCCCTCGGTGCTCTATGCACCGCCCACGTGGTTCGCCTACTTCGCCGGCTCGACGCAGCCACTGAGCAACGGCAACACGGTCATCGGTTGGGCAGCCGAGGTCCATGCCGTGGCCAGCGAGGTCGACGCCTCCGGCGCGCTCGTGTGGGAGCTCCGCCTCGCCCCAGGGGCCGCCACCCATCTCTCCTACCGCGCCCACAAGACCCCCGTTCCCGATGTCACGGCACCGACGGTCTCGATCACGACCCCCGATGTGGGTGCCCGGTTGCGCCAGGGCGAGCAAGTCGCCATGGCCTACGAGTGCCACGACCGGGGAGGGTCGAGCCTGGCCACGTGTGTCGGCAGCACTGACAACACCACGTTGCTCGACACCTCGCAGCTCGGCGAACACGAGGTGCAGGTCAGCGCCACCGACGGTGCCGGTCACGAGACGATCCAGTCGCGGACCTACACGGTCGTCTCCTCGCAGGCGGATGCGGCGATCAAGGTCAAGGGGTCGGGGCGTTTCGTGGGAGTCGGGACCTACGGCGCACCGCGCACTCAGCGGGTCAAGGCCAAGATCAGCACCCCCGGCAAGCGCGCCACCCTCAAGATCCGCCTGACCAACACCGGCTCGGAACCCGAGGCGCTGCGCTACTCGGTCGAGGCCAACTCAAAGTGGTTCCGCCTGGTCGGGCGCACTCGTGGCGGAGGCACAACGCCGGTCTTGGCCCCCGGCGAACGGTGGACCATGACCCTGCAGGTGGTGCGCCGCGCACGGACCGCCCCCGGACGCCAGGTGACGGTGCGGATCCCGGTCAGACCCGTCTCGGATGCGTCGGGCGGGGACGCCGTCTCGGCGCGGGTCCGGGCCTCCCGCTAGCCGGGACGACGCTCCGGGATCACAGCCGCGCCAAGAACCCCAAGATCCGCTCGGTCATCAGGTCGGCCGCCGCGGCGTCGTACTGCGGCAGCGAGGAATCGGCGAACAGGTGGGCGTCTCCGGGATAGGTGAACAGCTGGCCGTCGGAGACCGAGGCGACCAGTTCTCGCGCCGCATCGACGTCGCCCTCGAGGGCGAAGAACTCATCGGCGTCCATGCCGTGGATCTGAACCGGGACGCCCTCGGGCCACGGGCCGAAGGCCCACTCGCCCGAGATGGGCACGCAGGCCTCGCAGAGCACCGCACCCGCGGCGCCGGGCCTGGTCTGTGCCAGCCGCTGGGCCTGCATGACGCCCATCGAGAAGCCGAGATAGACAATCGAGGCGGGCAGTTCTTCGGCGGCTTGATCCGCCAACGCGTCGAAGTCCGGGGCCTCGGCTGACTGGGTGAAGGCTGCCCCCTCCTGGATCGTGTCGAAGGTGCGTCCGCCGAAGAGATCTGGCATGTGCACCGTGTGGCCGGCCTCGCGCAGTCGATCGGCGAACGCGGTCATGCCCGGGGTCAACCCCTGGATGTGGTGGAAAAGCAGGACGGTGGCCATGAAGCCGCTCCTTGTTGGTCGGGTCCGACTTTGACGAAGGTGGACGGGGGAGGCGGGTCAGGGACGCCAATCCGGGGGCGGGTCTTCGCCGGTGAGTCCGTCGACGGCCTCACGCAGGAGGTCGGCGTGCCCGGTGTGACGGCCGTACTCCTCGACGAGGTCGAAGACCAGACGGCGCAGGCTGGCACGCCTGCCGTCGGGCCACGCAACCTCGGCGGGTTGGCCCAGGCCGCCCTCGGCGATCGCCGAGTCGAGCAGGTCGCGCGCACGGGCGACGGCGTCGTCGTAGAGGGCGTAGAGCGTCTCGGGGCTGTCGGCGGCGGCGCTTGAGAACGGCCACTGCGGGTGCGTGTCCCAGTCGACGCCTTCCCAGGGAGGTCCCGGAGACTCCCCGCGGAACTTGGTCCGGAACGTGTAGTCCTCGACGAAGGCCAGGTGTTTGAGCAGTTGGCCTAACGTCAGCGACGAGGCACCGACGCTGGTGGTGAGACCAGACGCGTCGAGATCGCCGGCCTTCCACCGGAAGGTGGTGCGCAACCGGTCGAGAGCACCGAGGAGGTGCTCGCTCTCGGTTCCGGCGATGGGTGGCTCCCAGGGCGGTGGAGCGTCAGGGTCGAACCCGGTCTCCGGCATGTCGGCAGGCTAGATCGCCGCGCCGAGATCCGCGACCCTGCCAGGATGACGACATGGATCTCGAGGTCATCACCAAGCGTGCCGAGAACCCGCGTGGCGCGGCGCCACTCCTGTTCGTGCACGGCGCCTGGCACGGCGCCTGGTGCTGGGAGAACTTCACCGACTACTTCTCGGCCCGCGGCTACGACTGCTGGGCGCTGAGCCTGCGCGGCCACGGCGGCAGCGCGGCGACGCCGCTGAGGTTCACCGGGCCTCGACTGCACCACTACCTCGACGACATCGCCACGGTGGCGCGCACCCTGCCGGCGCCCCCGGTGCTGCTCGGGCACTCGATGGGCGGCGCGTTGGTGCAGTTGTATCTCGCGGAGTCCGCGGCCACCCATCCCGCCGCGGCTGCGGGCCTGCTGGCCTCGATGCCGCCCAGTGGCGTCCTGAAGGTGACCTTGAAGGTCGCACGCACCAAGCCCGGCACGTTCGCCGCCGCCAACCTCACCGGCGATCTGGGTCGTCTGGTCGGGACACCCGAACTGGTCCGCACGCTCTTCCTCAGCGAGGGCGTGAGTCCCGACCTCCTCCACCGGGTCGCCGCGCAGGTGGGTCC
>JBFIDC010000188.1:0-6681 GCA_041581495.1 Nocardioides sp.
CGATCAAGGCGATGCCCACACCGCGTTGGTGGATCTCCTCGAGGCCGACGACATCGAAGGCGCCTACCAGTTCCTGGTCAAACACCTCGCCGACGCCGAGGTCCAAATCCGTGAGGCCCTGGGGCTGACCGCCTGACCCTGCCAGACTGGGCCCATGCGATTCATCAGTTGGCTTGTCACCACCGCCGTCTCGGTCGCTGTCGCGGCCTGGTTGATCGACGGGATCAAGTTCACCGGCCCCAAGCAATGGCCAGATGAGTTCACCGAGAAGCTCCTGCCCCTGCTCATGGTCGCCCTGATCCTCGGGGTGGTGACCTCGTTCGTGAAGCCGATCCTCACGATCTTGTCGATCCCCTTCATCATCGTGACCCTCGGGCTTTTCCTGCTCGTCATCAACGCCTCGCTGCTGCGGTTGACCAGTTGGCTCGCCGACCAACTCGACATCGGTTTCACCGTGACCGGGTGGTGGCCGGCGATCGGCGGCGCCATCGTGATCACCGTGACCACGTGGATTCTCGACGCCGTCCTCAGCGACTAGACACGTGGCGACCAGCGACCTCCCCCCGGCTCGTTCGAGCGGCCGCTACTCCATCGCCCTGGTGTGCCTGGGCAACATCTGTCGATCTCCGATGGCCGAGCGAGTGCTGCGCGCCGGCGTGGCTCGCGGCGGCCTCGACGGTCGGGTGCACGTCAGCAGTTCCGGGACCAGCGACGCGCACTCAGGGGACCCGATGGACCACCGCGCCGCGGCCACGCTGGCCTCGCACGGATACGACCCCTCGGACCATCGAGCCACTCACTTCGAGCCCGGCCGGCTCCCGGACCTGGACCTGGTGCTCGCCATGGACCTGGCCAACCACTCCACCATCACGCGGGCAGCCCACCCCGACCACCACGATCGAGTGATGCTGTTCCGCGATTTCGACCCACTCGGACCGGGCGGCGAAGTTCCGGACCCGTACTACGGTGGTAGCGCCGGGTTCGAGGAGGTGCTGTCGATGGTGGAGCGGACTTGCTCAGAGTTGGTTCGCGCCCTGCGGACGGAGCTCCGCGTCAGTGCCGAGATCGACGCATGACCCGCCAGCCTCTCGCGGCCCGGCACGCCGAAGACCTGCTCGGTTCTGCGGTCGTGGCCACCGCCCCGGTCGCCGGCGGCGACACCGCCACGGCCACCAAACTCCGGCTCTCCAACGGCACCACGGCGATCATGAAGACGATCGCGCACCCACCCGCCGGCTTCTTCGCAGCCGAGGCCCGAGGACTGCGCTGGTTGGCCGAGGCGGGCGGCGCCGCCGTTCCTGAGGTGCTCGCTGTCGACGAGGGCTGCCTGATCATTCGCTGGGTCGAACCGGGCAAGGCCTCGGCCGAGGCAGCGGCGGCCTTCGGCCAGGCGCTGGCCATCACTCACCAAGCCGGAGCCCCGAGCTTCGGCGGCACCCACGACGGCTTCATCGGACCGCTGCCGCTGCCCAACCGACCGACCGAGACCTGGGCCGAGTTCTATGCCGTGCGCCGGGTGCTGCCCTATCTGAAACTCGCCCGCGATCGTGGGCACGTCACCGACGAGGATGCCGCGGCCGTCGAAGCGGTGATCGGCAAACTCAACGATCTGGTGCCGGCCGAAGCACCTGCCCGCCTGCACGGCGACCTCTGGAACGGCAACGCGCTGTGGGGCCAGGACGGCCAGGTGTGGTTGATCGACCCCGCCGCCTACGGCGGGCACCGCGAAATCGACCTGGCCATGCTCTCGTTGTTCGGCATGCCGCACCTGCAGCGCGTCTTCGACACCTACAACGAGGCGAGCCCCCTGGCACCGGGGTGGGAAGACCGGATGGCGCTGCATCAACTCTTCCCGCTGCTGGTTCACGCCGCGAACTTCGGCGGCGGCTACGGCGCGCGCGCCGGCGAGGCCGCCCGCCGGTACGCCTGAGCACGCTGGACTCCCGTCCGATCGACCTCAGGGCAGGCCTCAGCGCACACGGCGATAGAACGCCGTCAGCCGCGAGCGACTCGCAGGCACGACGTAGACGTGCTTGCGACCTCGGCCGTCGGACCAGCGTGCGAACACGTAACGCTTGCCGTTGCGCCACTGGTGTTTGGGTGCGACCACGCGCACCGCGGTGCCCACGTCGTAGGTGTGCTTCCAGCGGTCGCGGCGCACCGTGCCGTCGACCTTGACCTTCAGGCCCTTCGGGCCGGTTCGGAAGACGACCTTGCGCTGCACCGAGGAGTACGTCGCCACCAGGGTCGTGTCCTGGGGCGGCGCCACGACGTCGTGGCTGCGCGGGCCACCGTCCGACCACTTCACGAAGTCATAGAGCCGAGCCCCGTCGGCTTGGCGTTGAGCCACCGAGATCGGCACGGTCGCTCCGACGATGACCCGCCGGTCGAACGGCACCGCCAGGCCCGGGGGGTTCGAGGCGAAGCCGAGGTCGACGGTCAGCGGGTCCAGGCGAACGGCGTGGGTGTCGGTGAGCCCACCTGAGTCAGTGGCGAGGACCGTGAGGAGCAGGTGCGCCGGGTAGTCCAGGTCGGGCGCCGTCACCGACCCCGAACTGGCGCCCACCACGGTGTCGAGGAGGACGGGATCGCACCCGCTCTCACACGCCACCGTCTCGATGGTCCACGTGAACGCCGCCTCGGGCAGGGCCCCGTCTTGCTCGTCGGTGGCCGAGGCCGCGAAGTCGATCTGCTCCCCGACGCTCCAGCGGTCAGTCGCTTCGGGGGTGAGGGGGCCGAGTTGGGGAGCGGTGTTGCCCGCGTGCACCACGATGCTGGCCTCGGTCGTGGCGCCGTGGGCATCAGTGACCCGTAGCCGCACGGTGAAGGTGCCGATGTCGTAGGTGGCCGAGGGGGTGGCGAGGTCACTGTCGCCGAATTCGCCGTCGCCGTCGAGGTCCCAATCGAAGGTGATCGGCCCGTCGGGGTCACCCGAACCGCTGCCGTCGAAGGCGACCTCGAGCGGCGCCGGCCCCGAGGTCGGCCCGGCATCGATGCGCGCGGTGGGCGGGGTGTTCTCCACCGTCACGGTGGTCGTCGCGGTCCCGGTCCCGCCATCAGGGTCGGTGACCCGCACCCCCACCGAGTGCTCGCCGACCGTCGAGAACGTCGCGGCCTGAGTGGATGCGGTGCCGCCGTCGTCGAACTGTCCGTCCCCGTCGAGGTCCCATGCGTATGAGAGCGCTCCGCCATCGGGATCGCTCGAACCTGCCGCGCTCAGCATCGTGTTCACCGGCGCACGACCCGAGGTCGGATCGGCCGTCAGCGCCGCCGACGGCGGGCGATTGGTCACCATGACCGTGGCGAACGCCGTCGCCGTGCCGCCGTGGGCGTCGGTCACCCGCACCCACGCCCGGTGCACCCCCACTCCGCCGTAGGTGGCGGCCTGGGTCGAGGCGGTGCCGCCGTCGTCGAACTGTCCGTCCTCATCGAGGTCCCACGCATACGACAGCGGAGTCCCGTCCGGGTCACTGCCCTGCGCCGTGAACGTCGTCGTCAACGGCGCCGGTCCGGAGGCGGGGTCGGCAGAGACCAGCACCGTCGGGTTGCGATTGGTGACCGTCACTACCGCCGACGCGGTCGCCGAGGCACCCTGCGGGTCCCGCACCCGCACCCGCACGACGTGGGTTCCCACCGCCGAGAACGAAGCGACCTGGGTCGAGGCGGTGCCACCATCGTCGTACGCGCCGTCGTCGTCCAGGTCCCAGGCGTAGTCGAGGGCGCCACCGTCCGGATCGTTCGACCCGCCCGCGCTCAGCGTGGTGTTCAGCGGCGCGGGCCCCGAGTCGGGGTCGGCCACCAGGGACGCGACCGGCGGCTGGTTGGCGGCGACGGTGACGGTCGTGCTCGCGGTGTCTTGACCACCGTGGCTGTCGGTGACCCGGACGGAGACCTGGCGAGTGCCGGGTGTCGAGTAGGTCTTCGTCTTCGTGGTCCCGCCCCCATCGTTGAAGACGCCGTCACCATCGAGGGCCCACAGGTAGGTGAAGCCGGAGTTGTCGCCGTCGGGGTCGGTGGCCCCGGCCGTGAAGTCGACCTGGAGCGGCGCGATCCCCGAGGACGGGTCGGCGCTCAGCGTGGCCGTCGGGAGCCGGTTGCGACGCGCATAGGTCGCGGTCAGGGTGGCCGGGTTCGCAGGCGCCACCACCGCATGCGTGCGGGCACCGCCATCGGACCAGGAGGCGAACTCGTACTCGGCACCGTTGATCGTCCGAGTCGCCGGCACCGAGACGTTGAACCCGCTGCCGACGATGAACGTCTGGGAGTGCGGCGCCGTGGCCGAGGAGCCCGCGATGGTCAGTGGGCCGCCGCTCGGACTGGTGGCGAAGTTCATCGCCACCGACTTCGGGTCGATCTGCACGGACTCGGAGTCGGTGAGCCCCTGGTCGTCGGTCACGGTGACGTTGAGCAGCAGGTTGGAGGGGTACTCGTGATCCGGCGCGGTGAACGAGCCGGTCCGGGTCCCCGGGTAGGTAGCGATTCCGTGGGTGTGACACACACTCGGACAGTGCTGGATGGCCACCTGCCAGGTGTAGGCGCTGTCCGGCAGGTCCTGCTGGGGATCGGTGGCGGTCGCGGCGAAGTCGATGGTGTCACCCACCGCCCACGTCAGGGATGAAGCGGGGCTCACGCTGGTCAGCGTCGGCGCCGAGTTGCCCGGAGACACGGTGACCTGCTCGGTGTCGACCCCGCCCCTCCCATCGCTGACCCGCACTTTCACGATCACGTTGCCCGGCGTCGGATAGGTCCTGGACTTGGTCGCGCCACCACCGTCGTCGAAGACGCCGTCGCCGTCGAGCGACCACTCGTAGGTGAGGGGGTCACCGTCTCCATCGGTGGAGCCGCCGGCGTCGAAGTTGACCGTGAGCGGGGCCGGACCGGAGAGTCGATCGGCCGAGAGTGCCGCCACCGGGCTTTGGTTGCCGGGTGTGTAGACCACCCGATGGATGGCGCCGGCTCCCGGGGTGACGTTGCCGTCGACGATGCCGTAGTCGACGTAGTAGAGGTCGCCACCGGGCCCGACCCGCACCGAGACCGGCGACTCGGCACGTTGGACGAAGGGAAAGATCCGCGCGGGGTCGGGGTCCCCGTTGGGCAGTTTGCCCAGATGCCACACGCAACCGCGCGCGTAGTCGTTGAAGAACAGCGCGCCGCGGTACTGCGCGGGGTAGTCGGTTGCGGTGCCCGAGGCGGGGATGAACGCCGTGCCGGAGACCGAGGACGTCCCCACCTCACAGGCCTCGCCCGGGGTCAAGGTTCCGGCACCGCGGGTGGGGTAGGCGAAGTACGGCGCGGCCACCGCGGAGGACCCCTCGGCGTAGAGGTCCTCGCACAGGGCGAGGTCGAGCGAGTCGTAGCCGGCCTGGACCTGCGATTGCGCGTCGAAGACGGCCGGGTCGGGATCGGCATCGCCGCCCTCATAGCAGGGCCAGCCGCGGTTGATCGCTGCGGTGAAGGACGCCATGTCGGTTCGGTTGATCTCCTCCCAGCCGCTGGAGCCGACGTCGACCGACCACAGTTCGCTGGTGCCGGGACGGAAGCTCAGCCGCCACGGATTGCGCTGACCGTAGGTGACCAGGCGGGCGGCGTTGTCGTCGGTTCCGCCGGGCGCGAGGCCGGTCGCGGGGTCGATCCGGAACACCGCACCGTTGAGCCCGAGCGGGTCGCCACTGGTCCGGCTGTCTTGCGCTCGCAGGGCCCCGCCCTCCTCGACCGGGTCGCCGCAGGGGTTGCCGGCCTGCCCGTAGTCCTCGGTGTCGAAGCTGGCGCCGTCGCCGGCGGAGGCATACAGATAGCCGTCAGGACCGAAGGCCACATCGCCGGAACCGTGGCTCTGGAACTGCATGCAGGTGTCCTCGATGAGCACCTGCTCGGCACCGGCGGCCCAGCCGTCGGCAACCCGGGTGGCCGGCAACCGGGAGACCCGGATGTCGACGATGCATCCCTCGACCGGGGGCGGCCCCATCTCGGCATCCTGCGGGCAGCCGTCGTACTGTCCCGCGCCGATGCCCCACTTCGGCACCACCTCGGGGTTGTCCCGCGGGTCGCGGTTGTAGGCGTAGTTCACGTACACGTAGTTGTGCCCGGACTCGCCGAACCGCGGGTCGAGGGCGATGCCGGTCAGGCCTCGGTCCCAGTAGTTGTGGACGTTGACGTCGAGGTTGGCGAAGTCGCGCCCCTGGGCCAACTGCTCGAAGGTGTCGCTGCCGGCGTCGTAGTCGAAGGTCTTGATCACCCCGGTCTTGAGCGCCACGAAGGCGGTGCCGTCGGCGGCGAAGGCGACGGCCGTGGGCTCACTGAGTCCGGCGATGGCCTCGCGGTCCTGGAATCCGGCAGGCACGATGGGCGGCTGCGGGCCCGGGGGCGCGGCCGGCGCTGGGCCGACTCTGATGGCCGTGGACGAGGCGGGGGCAAGGGTCACCCCACCACCGACAGGGGTCGACAACGCGGCAGCTAGCGCCACCGTGACCCATCGCCTGTTTCGCCGCACCGGAGCCCCCCTCCACCATCAGCGGTTCCTGCATCGTAGGCACGCTTGGTGGCCGAAAGCCATGGCCTCACCCTCGGCGATAGACCGCCTGCAGGTCGACCCGCTGCTTCCCGATCCTGATCGTGTGGACCCGACCGCGGCCATCGGACCAACCGTCGAAGACCCAACGCACGCCCCGGCGTACCTGGACC
>JBFIDC010000189.1:0-6647 GCA_041581495.1 Nocardioides sp.
ACCAAGGAACTGCGCGAACTCGGCGAACTCGACGGCGTCGACGTCGTGGTGGCCCCGGCGGCCCTCGACCTCGACCCCGAGTCGGCGGCCACGCTGGAGACCGACCGGGTCGCCAAACGCAACGTCGAAGCCCTGCGCGAGTGGTCGACACGTGCGCCGACCGGTGCCCAGCGGCGACTGATCTTCCACTTCTGGACCAGTCCGACCGAGATCTCCGGGACCGACGGGCACGTCGCCCAGGTCGCCGTCCGCGCCAACCGGCCGGTGGCCGGCCAGTCCGAGGAACCGATCCGGGCGCAACTGGTGATCCCCAGCGTGGGCTACTTCGGCGCCGCCGTCCCCGGTGTCCCCTATGACGAGGCCACCGGCACCCTCAGCAACGCCGAGGGCCGGGTCCTGCGCGACGGCGGCGTCGCCCCCGGTGAGTACGCCTGCGGCTGGATCGCCCGCGGACCCAGCGGCGTCATCGGCACCAACCGCTCCAACGCCAAGCGCGTGGTCGAACTGATGGTGGAGGACGACCTGCCCGACGTGGAGCCCTGGGACGCGGTGACCGCGCTGACCGATCGCGGTGTCGCAGTGGTGACCCGTGAGGGGTGGAACGCCATCGACGCGGCCGAGGTCGCGCTGGGCGCGGGCGCCGGGCGGGCGCGGACGAAGTTGGAGACCTGGGAGTCCCTGTTGGCGGCCGGACGGGGCTGAGCCCGATGCCCACCCACGTCACCCTCGAGGTGGCCGACGGGGTCGCGGTGATCACCCTCGACGCGGCCGAGGACCTCAACGTCTTCTCCGGAACCACTGGCCGCGAACTCGGTGAGGCCTACCGTGCCTGCGACGCCGACGACGAGGTCCGCGCTGTCGTGCTCACCGGAGCGGGCCGGGCGTTCTGTGCCGGCGCCGACCTCTCCGCCGAGGCGGCATCGTTCGCGCCCGCGGGCGAGGACTTCTCGGCCTCACCGATCCGGCCGCCGGCGTGGGAGGTACGCAAACTCGTCATCGCCGCGATCAACGGGCATGCCATCGGCATCGGCCTCACCATGGCGTTGCAGTGCGATGTGATCTATGTGGCCCAGGAGGCCAAACTCGCGATCCCACAGGTCCGGCGCGGCATGATCGGCGACGCCCAGAGTCACTTCACCCTGCGGCAGCGGGCCGGGCTCTCGGTCGCCGCCGACCTGCTCCTCACCGGCCGCACCATCACCGGCGCTGAGGCCCTCCCGATGGGCATCGCCACCGCGGCCCTGCCCGCCGATCAGGTGCTCCCGGCAGCCCTCGACCTCGCCCGCGAGGTCGCCGCCAACGCGAGCCCGGCCGCCGTCGCGCTCTCCAAGCGACTGCTCTGGAAGGACGCGTCGCCCGCCGAGGTCGAGGCCGGCGAAACCGCTGCGCATCGGATCCTGATGGCCCACCCCGACGCCGCCGAGGGCGGGGCAGCCTGGCGCGAGCGACGCGCACCGAACTGGCGACTGAGCGTCGACGACGTCGATTCTCAGTAGGGTGTTGGGGCAACTTCCGTTCCACCTTCCATGCGCGAGGCATCAAAGCTCGCCACGAACAGGAGAACGACATGTCTGCCAACACCGCTGCCCGCTTGGCCGGGTTGCTCCTCATCGCCGCGTCGATGACCGCCTGCTCGGGCGACTCCGACACGGACTCGGACGCGGGAGCCGACTCCGGTGCGGGATCGACCTCGGCCACGCCAACGGACGAGGCGCCGCCGCCGGAGAGCACCGGTGAGAACACGGCCACCGTCACGCTCGAGGGCACGACCTACGAGTTCGCCGATGACGGCGGCCCCGCGAACTTCTGCACCTCGGTCGGCCCGACGCTGCAGGCGACGCTGGCGCTGGTGGCTGACTCGGCAGGCGGCGAGGGCAACATCAACGTCTTCCTGGTCCAGAGCGACGCGGACCTCGACGCCGACCTCGCCGCGGACAACCAGCCCTATGTCGATCTCGAACTGCCCACCGGGCAGTACACCTCCGGCGCCTCCTCGCTGGCCAGCGTCGTTCCGGAGCCGCCGGCGCCCGTGGAAATCGACGTCAGCGGCAAGACGGCAAGTGGCACGGTGACCTTCACCGTGCTCGGGACCGGCGAAGTCGTCGACGGCGAGATCGAACTCTCCTGCGCCTGAGCCCGCCGAACCGGAGGCGCTAGGTTCGTGGCCGTGCGCACAGTCACGGTCACGGCCTCCGGGGTCGTCGAAGTCATCCAGGTTCCCGACCCGACGCTCCCCGACGCGGGCTCGGCCATCGTGCAGGTCGAGGCTGCCGCGATCTGCGGCTCCGACCTGCACTTCTATGAGGGCGACCTGCCGTACTTCCCGGTCGCTGTCGGGCACGAAGCCATCGGGAGGGTGGTCGAGGTCGGCGCCGACGTACGCCGGTTCGCGGTCGGCGACCGTGTGCTGGTCTCGTCGGTGGCCGGGTGCGGCGACTGCGTCGGCTGCCAGACCCGCGACCCGGTGGCCTGCCTCGCGGGCGCCAAGGTGTTCGGCGCCGGCGAACTCGGCGGCGCGCAATCCGACCTGCTGGCGGTGCCGGCCGCCGACTTCCAGCTGCTCACGATCCCCGAGGGGATCAGCGACGACGCCGCGCTGCTACTGACCGACAACCTCGGGACGGGCTGGGCCGCCGCCACCCGCACCGACGCGAAGCCCGGCGAGACCGTCGTGGTGCTCGGCCTCGGCGCCGTCGGTCAATGCGCGGTGCGTGCGGCGCTCGCCCTCGACCTGGACGTGCTGGCCTACGACCCCGTCCCGGGCCGCGTCGCGATGGCCGTCGGCTCGGGTGCCAAGGCCATCGAGTCCGACGTCGTGGCCGAGGTCATGGCGGCGACCGGCGGCCGCGGGGCCGCCGCCGTCATCGACGCGGTCGGACACAACAACACCATCGACACGGCCTTCGCCGCCGTCCGAGCCTGCGGCACGGTCTCGGTCGTGGGCATCCATGACCTCGAGCCCTATCCGCTCGGGATCCTGATGGGCGTCTATCGCAGCCTGACGCTGCGAATGACCACCGCGCCGGTGCACCGCAGCTGGGACGAACTCATCCCGCTGATCACCCAGGGCCGCATCGACACCGAGGGCATCTTCACCCACACCTTCGCCCTCGACGATGCCGCGGCGGCGTACGCCGCGGTCGCGGAGCGGTCGCCGGACTGCCTGAAGGTCAAGCTAGTGCCCTGAGTCCGCGGCAGCAGTCACGCCCGGGAAGTCCCGCCCCGCGCGAGGCCAACGACCATGTCGACCACCATCTGTTCTGCCTCTGCCCGAGCGCCGTCGTCGGCGAACTCGGTCCGCTCCAAGTCGGCGAGAAGGGCGAGCACCGCGGTCATGGTGAACTGCGCACGATGGCTGCGGGTAGCCGCCGGCAGGCGACCCATCCGCTGCTCGAGCCTCGAGATGATCAGCGAGGTGGCTGGCCAGTCCTCGCGCTTGCCCAACTGTAGTCCGGGATAGTCGCGGACCTTCTCCATGAAGCGTGCGTGGTGGCACGGACCAGTCGAGGATCGCTGCATCTCGAAGACCGGGACAAGCAGCGCCTCCACCAGCCTGGCCAGGTCGTCACGGGCCTCGGACTCCAGCTGCGCCAACAGCTCGAGGCGCCGTCTCTCGAGCAACTCCTGGCGGGCCTGGACGATGGCCGAGATGAGCTCGTCGCGATTTCCGAAGTGGTAACGCACCGCAGCGTGGTTGCGCTGCCCGGCGTCGGCGACGATCTGTCGGGTCGAGACCGCTGGCCCATGTTCGGCGATCAGACGTTCGGCTGTGTCGAGGAGCTGTGCGCGGGTGGCGCCTCGCTCCTGGTGCTCGGTCACAGGCAGCATCTTCGCATGAATGTGTTGTGGTTCTAAGTAATATCGCTTAATCTGCCTCAACCACCCACTTCGGCAGGGAGCGCCTCGATGACACGCCAAACACCTGACCTGGGTGCACTGCCGACCGATGCTGGGGGCTTTGACGCACACCTGGTCCAGCGGCTGATCCGGACCTTTCATCCCGAGGTCGAGGTCGCGGAGGTCGCTCTACGTCGAGTGTGGGAGTGGGGACAGGGTGAGGCAGTCTCGACGTCTGGACGAGTCGACTTGGACATCACCTACGCCGGACCGGATCTCGGACTGCCGAGGCAGGTGGTCCTCAAGATCGCCCGACCGCAACTGCCGGCCTTTCCGCTCTACCGCAACGAGGTCGCCGTCTACAGCCACCTGCGCCCCTCGGAGTTCCTGCGCACGCCGGTGTGCATCGGGGGTTGGTTCGATGAGCGATCGGGAACCTTCGCGCTTGTTCTGGACGACCTGAGCACTCGCGGCGCCACGTTCTGCTCCGCGCTGACGCCATTGACCGTGGCCAACATGGAGAGCCTGCTTCGTCAATCGGCACGTCTCCACGCCAGGTTCTGGGGTGAGCGCGCCGACTGGAGTTCTCCTGCCCTGTCCTGGGCCCAGAGCCACGTCGCGGGCGAACTCCACGATCTGTTCACCGACCCGGCTCTGGTGCCGGCAATGATCGCTGACGAGGTTGCCCGCGTGCAGCACAAACGCGAGTTGGTGCAATCAGTAGGGCAGAGCCCGGCATCGTTACTGGAGCAGGTGCGTGTCGTCCAGAAGCATCAGTCGCGCCTACCGCAGACCTTGGTTCACGGCGACTTCCATGTCGGCAACACCTTCGTGCTGCCGGACGGCGAGATGGGACCCATCGACTGGCAACTCAGTGTCCGGGGCTACTTCATGCACGATGTCTCCTACATCCTTGCCACGGGACTCGATGTCGAGACTCGGCGCCTGCACGAGCGACGTCTCATCGAGTTGCACCTCGACGAGATGGCCGCGCACGGAGCCGTCGGCTTGCCGACCCCTGCGGAGGCCTTCGAGGAGTACCGCCGGGCCCAGGCATGGAACGTCTACATCGGGTGGTTGACCTGCCCGATCGAGAACTACGGCTGGGAGATCAACGTGGCCAACCACGTCCGCTTGCTGACCGCCTATCGGGATCTCGAGACGTCCGAGGCGATCGCTGCCATCACATGAGGCCTCACCACAGATCACAAGCACAGGAGGGCATCGAGTGAACGCACCCGAGACGATCCAGCAACTGGTGGACACCGAAGCGATCCGTCGACTCGCGCTGTTGTATGCCCGCGGCGTCGATCGTCAGGATGCAGGTCTGCTGCGCAGCCTCTACACCGACGACGCAGTCGACAACCACGGCACGATCTACCAGGGTTCGGCGGCGGGCTACGTCGACTTCCTCGAGTCCACCTTCCCGCTGATCACCATCGGCTGCCACTACATCTGCAACCACCTGATCGAACTGTTGGGTCCGGACTCGGCTGAGGGCGAGGTCTATGCGCTCGGCTACCACATCATCCCGACCGCCGACGGTGGTCACACCGAGTCCTTCGTCGGCGTGCGCTACCTCGACAAGTACCGCCGCGAGGCCGACCGGTGGCGGTTCCACCAACGCGACGTCGTCTTCGACCTGGAGTCGAGCCGACCGGTCGCGCATGGCGGCGGATCGCCAAGTGAGGCCACACGTGACGACTCCTACTCGGCGCTGTCGGGACTGGTTTTCCGACGCTCGGGCCATGACGAGAACCGACCGGATCACTGAACGGCGTGAAGACAGGCGTGGGCGCCATGGTGGAGAACCTGGACGACGTAGACCTAGGTCTGAGCGACGCAGCGCCCCTGGTCATCAAGGCCATGGTCGCGATCTTCCTCTTCGGAGTCGCACTCAATGTCCGTCCCGCGGACGTGCTCGCCAGCCTGCGACGACCCTCGCTGTTCGCGGTCACTCTGGTCACCCAGTTTGTCGTCGTTCCCGGGCTGAGCGTTCTGATCATTCCTCTGCTCGACGTACGCCCTTCGGTGGCAGTGGGGTTGCTGTTGGTGGCGTGCTGTCCGGCGGGCAACCTGTCCAACATCCTCGCCTACCGTGCCCGCGCCGACGTCGCGCTCTCGGTTTCGCTCATCTCGGTGTCCAACGCCGCCGCTGCGTTGCTGACGCCGCTGGCCTTTGTGACATGGGCTGGACTGGTCTCCGAGACCGATCCGGTCTTCGCCGAGGTTCGTCTTGACCCAGCCAGCGTGCTTGTCGAGGTCGCCGCCCTCATCCTGCTGCCTTTCGGGGCTGGCATGGCCCTGGCGAGACTGCGGCCTGAGATCGCTGGTTGGGCCCACCGCATCGTGGAGCCCCTGACCGTGCTGTTGCTGGGGGTGGTCCTCATCGTCGGGATCTCGGCGAACTTCACCACGATCGTGACCTTCGCGGGTGTCATCGTCGCCGGGGTGGTGGTTCAGAACCTGGTCTCGCTGGCGGCCGGCCGCGCCGCCGCGTTCGTGTGTCGTCTCGGGCCTGCTGCCGCTCGGACGATGACGTTGGAGGTCGGGGTTCGAAACACCGGCCTCGGACTGGTTCTGACGTTGTCGTTCTTCCCCACCGTCGGTGGCGTGGCGATCACCGTTGCGCTCTGGGGACTGTGGGACCTCGCTGTCGGGTTCGCCCTTGCCTCATGGTGGAGACGCCGGGGCCCGAGCCGCGATGCGCCAATAGTTGCCCCCATGAAAGGAACGAGAACGTGAGTAGTCACCAGCGCACCGATGGGCCCGTGATCGGACGCACCATCTCGGAGTCGACCCCCTGGCAC
>JBFIDC010000190.1:0-6583 GCA_041581495.1 Nocardioides sp.
AGCCGAGTGGCCGGAGTCGGCCCGTCGCTACCCGGTCGCCAGCGTGTGGTCGATCATCGAGGTCTTCATGACCTCGGTGGCCCGGCTCACCGCCCTGGATGCGAGGACCACCGAACTCATCCGGCTGCGCGGCGCCCGCCAACACAACTGTCGACTGTGCGCATCTCGACGCTCGGCCGAAGCGATCGAGGCCGGCGCAGGTGACCCGGAGTTCGCCTCCGTCGACCACTACGCCGACAGCGACCTGCCCGCCGCCACCAAGGCGGCGCTCGCGCTTGTCGACGCGTTGATCTGGACGCCCACGGCCATCCCCGAGCAGGTCGTCGCCGACGTGCGGGAACACCTCAGCGACGCCCAGGCCGTGGAGGTGGTCCTCGACGTCGCCCGCAACGCCGCCAACAAGATCGCGGTCGCGCTGGGTGCCGATGCGCCCGAGGTGACCGATGGTGTGCAGCTGTTCACCACCGATGCCGACGGCACCCTGAGCGTCGTCTAGGCGTGACCCGACCGGGGAGCGGCGGCTGAGCGGCCCTCCGTTGGACTCCGGCGCAGGCCCGGTCGCCTAGCCTGGGTCCGTGGGGTTCGTCGACGTGCTAGATCGCCAGCAGCGTCGACGTCGCGTCCTGGGTGTGCCCGTGGGCGTGTTCTTCAAGTTCGTCGATGACCAAGGCCCCTACCTCGCGGCGATCATCAGCTTCTATGCCACCTTGGCGATCTTCCCGCTCCTGCTGCTGGCCACCTCGATCTTCGGCTTCGTGCTTCAGGGCAACCCGGATCTTCAACAGCAGGTCCTCAACTCGACGCTGGCCACCTTCCCGATCATCGGCGAGCAGTTGGGGCGACCCGAGCGCCTCCAGGGTTCGACGGTCGGTGTGCTGATCGGGGTGCTGGCAGCGACCTACGGGTCGCTGGGCCTGGGGCAGGCGCTCCAGAACGCGCTGAACGTCGCGTGGTCGGTGCCGCGCAACAGCCGCCCGAACCCGATCGCCCTGCGGCTGCGCAGCCTGCTGCTGTTGCTGACGATGGGACTCTTCGTGGTGGCCATCACCACGGTGTCGATCATCGGTTCGAGGTCCGAGGTCTTCGGCATGACCGCGAACACGACGATCAGTTGGTTGATCCGGCTGGCCAACGTGGTCCTGATCGGGTTGTTGTTGACCGTCGTGTTCAGGCTCGCCGCCGCCCGGCGTCACCACCTGGGGCGGGCCGCCCCCGGGGCCTTCACCGTCTCGGTGCTCTGGCTCATCCTGCAAGAGGTCGGCACGCTCTACACCTCCAAGATCCTCTCGGGGACCCAGGGCATGGACGCCGCCTTCGGCTTGGTGCTCGGGTTGATCGGGATCATCTACATCGCCGCGTTCATGGGCGTGATCGGGATCGAGGTCAACGTGGTGTTGGCCCGGCGGTTGTGGCCGCGATCCCTGCGCACCTTGTTCGTCGACCGCCCCGACCTCACCGACGCCGACCGCCGTGCCTACGCCAGTTATGCCCAGGCCCAGCGGCACAAGACCTCCGAGCACGTGCAGGTCGGGTTCACCGATCCCGAGACCGGTGAACTCGTGATTCCTCAAGAACCCCGGCGCAACAGCAAGCAGAGCGAGTGACCGAGGCTCGGGTCATCGGCGCCCGAGGGGAGGTCAGCCGCGCAGACGCGCTCTGACCCGCTCGATCGTGACGTCGTCGAGTCCGAGCCCGTGCCGCAGATAGCCGGCGCGGTCGCCGTAGTGCTCGGCCGCGGCGGCGTGCGCCGTCTCCAGATAGGCCGCATCGGCGACCATGACGCTTTCGTAGACCTCGACCTTGTCGGCTCCGAGGTGCTCCTCGATCAGGCCGAGGTACTTGGTGCGAGTGCCCGCGGAGAAGTCGTTGGTCAGCAGGTAGTCGGCCATGATCGTGTCGTCGTCGACACCCGCGATGTGCAACAGCAGTGCGCCCGCCCAGCCGGTGCGGTCCTTGCCGGCCGTGCAGTGGAACAGGTGGCCGCCCTCGCCGTCCGCGATCCGGGTCAGGAGTTGCGCAAACGCGGCGCGGGCACCGGGCTTGTCGACGAAGCTGCGATACACATCGTGCATCACCGCGGTCGCCGCATCCCGGTGCTGCAGGTTCGCGACGGCGTCCATCGGGATGCCCTTGACCTCGAGGTGATGCCAGGTGGCCCCCGGGATCTCGGCGTCGGGGTGCGCCTCGACCTCATGGTCGTGGCGAAGGTCGTAGACCGCGGTGATGCCCAGCGCCGCGACTGATTCGGCATCGGCTGCGGTGAGTTGCAGTTCGTTGGAGCGGAACACCACACCGCGACGCAGCGTGGCCCCGTCTGCCGCGACGTACGGCACCTCGACGCCGGCGACGTCACGGAAGTTGTCGGCCGAGGCGAGCCGGACCAGTTCTTCGCCGAGCTCGGACGTCTGCGTGGGTGGGGTGGAATCGGTCACGATGGCAGCCTACGGAGCCGAGCGTGAGGATCTCCCGGAACCCTGCCCGCGCGTGCCATCATGCGCGCATGGTCAAGCTGCAACTGCTCGCCGGCGTCATCTATTTCGCCGTGTGGGTCTTTGCGTTGATCGACGTCTTGGGAACCCCGGAGACGAAGGTCCGCACCCTCCCCAAGATCGGGTGGGTTCTCGTGGTGGCGGTCTTTGGCGTGGTGGGCGCCTTGGCGTGGTTCGTCATGGGGCGCCCCGCCTCGAATGGTCGGCGCGCGCGGGGCGCCTACGAGCGACCGGCCACGGCATTCCCCGAGTACGACCGGCCCGGACGAGCCGCGGCGGCCGACCCCGCCAAGGACGAGGAGTTCCTGCGCCAGGTCCGCGAACGGGCCGATGAACAGCGCCGGCGCTATGAGCAGTCGAAGAGGACACCGGAGCCACCCGCAACCCCCGAGTCACCCGAGGCAAGCCAGCCACCCGAGACGACCGAGCCACCCGAGGCGACCGAAGCCACCGAGCCCCCGGCGAAGACCTGACCTCAGCGCCGCGGCGGCAGCGGGACGAACATCGAGGTGCGCGCTGCGTACTCGGGGTAGCCGGGTCGTTGCATCATGGTCCGCTCCAGCAGCCGAGCGCCGGTGGCGAAGAGCAGGAAGTAGGTCATCGCGATCGGGCACAGCACCGTGATCAGTGCCGGCACCGGCCCCGAGGCGAGTCCGCCGGCCAACCACAACCCCCACCACACGCAGGCGTCCCCGAAGTAGTTGGGATGGCGGGTGTAGCGCCACAGCCCGGTGTCCATGACCGGGGGTTTCTGGTCCTTTGGCTTGGCCCGGTAGGCGCTCAACTGGGCATCGCCGACGCTCTCGAAGACCAGACCGACCAGCCAGACCCCCGCGCCGACGACGACCACCGGCCACCAGCGAGTCGGTTGGGAGCCACCCATGATCACGGGCAGGGAGATGAACCACATGGCCAGGCCCTGAACGATGAAGACCTTGCGGATGGCCGGCCCCAGGCCCACCTCCGAGGGAGTGCCGCCCAGCATGGCGGTGTAGCGCGGATCCTCACCATGCCCGATCGATCGGCGCCCGATGTGCCAAGCGAGTCGTCCGCCCCACACGCCGACCAGGGCGAGAAGGACCCAACGTCGGTTGTCGCCGTCAGTGGTCGTGCCGACCAGGGCCGCGACGGCGGCGACCAGGACGAAACCGAGGCCCCAGATCACGTCGACGACCGACACCTTGTCGACGGCCTTGGCCCACAGGGCCGTGGCGACCATGAGCACGGTCACGCCGACCAGCGCGCAGCCCGCGACAAGGAGGAAGTCGGTGAAGTTCACCAGGCCAGGCTAGGGGCTAACGCGCGATCTCTTCTGGCCGGTGAAAGGTGAGTTGGTTGACGTCGATGTAGCCCGAGGAGAACCCGGCTCGCGAATACTCCAGATAGAAGTGCCACATCCGCAGGAACGTGTCGTCGAAGCCGAGGCCGAGCACTCGGGACTCGGCCG
This sequence comes from Nocardioides sp., assembly GCA_041581495.1. Taxonomy (GTDB): domain Bacteria; phylum Actinomycetota; class Actinomycetes; order Propionibacteriales; family Nocardioidaceae; genus Nocardioides. The sequence continues at coordinate 3,937 of JBFIDC010000190.1, forward strand.
CGATGAAGGCCTCATCCCACAGGCGGAGGGTCTCTGCGTAGTGCTGGCCCATCGAGAGCCGATCGACCAGGCGGATGCCGGTGTGGTCGCCGGTGATCTGCTCGATCACCCGCACCGAGGGCAGGAAGCCGCCGGGGAAGATGTACTTGTTGATCCAGGTGTAGGTGTTGCGGGTGGCGAGCATCCGGTCGTGCGGCATCGTGATCGCCTGGAGTGCGACGGTGCCGCCCGGTGCCAGCACCGAGTCGATGGTCTCGAAGTAGGTCTGCCAGTACTGCCAGCCCACCGCCTCGATCATCTCGACCGAGACGATGGCGTCGTACTTCTCGCCGGCGCGGGCGAGGTCGCGGTAGTCGCAGATCTCCACCGAGATCTGGTCGCCGAGTCCGGCCGCGGCGATCCGCGCGTCGGCCAGGCCCTTCTGCTCCACGGACAAGGTGATGGTGCGGACGGTGGCGCCGCGCCGGGCGGCCCGGATCGCGAGCGCGCCCCAGCCCGAGCCGATCTCGAGAACGCGCGTTCCCGGGCCGACCTTGGCCTGGTCGAGAAGCCGGTCGATCTTGGCGTGTTGGGCCGGCTCGAGGTCCTCGGCGCGTGCGCCGCCGCCGAGCAGTCCATCGGGGAACTTGGCCGAGGAGTAGCTCAATGACGGGTCGAGGAAGAGTTCGAACAGTTCGTTGGACAGGTCGTAGTGGTGCGCGATGTTGCCGCGGGAGTTCTCGGCGCTGCTCTTCTCGTGACGAGGAGGGCGTTTGACGACCAGGGAACGCAGCTTCTGCAGGGGCGCGGGCACCAGGGTGGGCAGTTCGGCGGCCAGGACGGCGAGGAACGAGCCGAGATCCTCACGGCGTTCGGTGTCCCACGCCCCGGTCAGGTAGGCCTCGCCGAACCCGATGAGTTGGTGCCGCCCGATCCGGGCGAAGAACTCCTCGGGCCGGTGGATCGTCATCGCCGGGCCACCCCTGCCGAGGGTCTGGCCGTCCAGGTGCACGGTGACGTCGAGCCTGCTGAGCGCCGCGGCGAAGAGGCGGCGGGCCACGTGGGCCGACACCGCGGCCCGGGGACCTGCGGGGACCAGATCGAGCCCTGGCCAATGGTTGGCGGAGCGTCGTTCGGGGGCCACGGTCATCTCGATACCTCCTGGTCGTGTGCGGGGCGCGGCTGGATCGGGAGTCGACGCAGCCACAGCCAGATGCCGTGCATTCGGATCAGGAGGGAGTGTCGGATTGCCGCCGCGGCGGATCGGCGCGGAGAAAGATGCGCTCGGTGCCCCGACAGTGACGCCGAGAAGCGTGCGCCGTCGTCGGTCTGGAGGTTGACCCCGATGGTGAGGGTGTCGTCGGGGACCGGCGCGGTCAGGCGGTAGGTGCCGTCGGTGCCGTGGAACGGCGAGACATACATCGCCTTGGCCACCGTGCCCCGCCCCAGTTCGTCGGCGTCGATCAGGTAGGCATGTCGGTCGCCGTAGGTGTTGTGCACCTCCACCACGGTCGCGGCCGGTGAACCCGCCCGGTCCCAGCACCAGAAGACGCTGATCGGGTTGAAGCAGTAGCCGAGCGCCCGGGCGTTGGCGGCGAGGAACATCCGTCCGCCGCGGACGTCGATGTCGTGAACCTCGAGGAAGGCTTCGAGGTTCTCGCGGATGGTCCGTTCGGGATCGCCGATGTGGTCGCGGGCCTCGAAGCGGCCGAGGACGCCGTGGTCGGGGAGGTCGTCGACATCGACGAGGTGGATCACCGAGCGGTGCTCGAAGCTCCGCTTGAAGGGCCTGCGGCGAGTGTGTCGGATGGTGGTCCGGAAGGTCCCGGGGCTGGGCACATCCACCGGCTCCCGCTGCTCGGCGGTCGGCCAGGTCAGGCCGAGGTGCTCGACCGCGGCGAGTCCGGACCGAGCGCCGTCCTCGTGGAAGCCCCACCCGTGGTAGGCGCCGGCGAAGGCGATCCGGGCGGTGTTGATCTGCGGGAGTCGGCGCTGCGCGGCGACCGAGGTGGGGTTGTAGAGCGGGTGCTCGTACTCCATTCGCTCGATGACGGCAGCCGGGTCGATGAGGTCCTCGCCGCCCAGGGTGACGAAGTAGTGGGTGTCGGTCTCGAGGCGTTGGAGGCGGGTCAGGTCGTAGGTGACGGTGACGCCGCTGGAACCACCGGGGCTCACCTCGGAGCGTCGCAGGAAGTTCCAGGACGCCCAGGCGTTGGCGGCGTGCGGCATCAGGGACGTGTCGGTGTGCAGGATCGCGGTGTTGGGCTCGTAGGGCATCGCGGCCAACGCGTCGCGCTGCGTGTGCGTCGGCTCGGCGAGCAGCGCCAGTGCCTGGCCGGGATGGGTGGCGATCACCGCGGCATCGAAGTGCTGGACGCCGCCGTTGCCGTCGGTGATCTCGACACCCTGCGGCGTCTCGAGCACCGAGGTGACCTTGGTGCCGGCCACCACCGTCCCGCCGCCGGTCGCGAGGGCGTGAGCGACCTTGTCGACGTAGGCGCGGGAACCGCCGGTGACGGTGCGCCATTGGGGGCTGCCGAAGATGCCGAGCATCCCGTGGTGCTCGAGGAAGGTGAACAGATAGCGAGCCGGGTAGTCCAGGGCGACCTCTGGGTCACACGACCACACCGCGGCGACCATGGGCTCCATGAAGTGCCGGACGAAGTAG
>JBFIDC010000191.1:0-6575 GCA_041581495.1 Nocardioides sp.
GGGAGCAGTGGCGCGGGCAGCAGTGGATCGGTGGCAAGGTGTCGCACCAGGTGCGCCGCCGCCGCGAAGCGCGCCGCGGGGTCGCGGGTCCGCTCGAACCGACTCATGAGCATCCGGCCGCGTTCCGACCAGCCTGCGAGGTCCCACAGCCTCGAGGCGAGCACCGCCGGGTCGCCGTCCGGTTGGGCCGTGAAGCAGGCCAGCACCGGCTGCGACCGGTAGGCCGGGTCGCGGCGCAGGTTCGCGGGCCGGGTCCAGACCCCTTCACGCAGTTCCGCCATCCGCGCCTCGCCCAGCTCGTCTCGCAGCGCGGCCCGTTCTGGGCTGGAGCGTCCGGTGACGGTGACGACCGCCATCTCCCACGAACCATCCCAGGGGCGCTCGGCGTCATCGGTGGCCTCGTCCTGACGGCGCTGCCGATCCGCGAGCCGCTCCCCCAGGGCATACGCACCGTCCTCGCGCCGCAGATCTCCCGCGGCCACAGCGCGGGTCAAGGCAACCCGCACCGTCGACGACGCGATGCCGAAATGCTCCCCCGCTCGCGTCAGCGCGGCCGGACTCATGGGCTCTGGGAACGCGCCCAGCATCAGGCTGAGGACCACCGACCGGGCCGAGAGCGGCTGTAGGTCGACGGCGTTCGAGTCGGGGCTCACCCGCGCAGTTTGTCACCGCTACGTATCTAGACGCACTTGTTTGTCCAACTGTAATATGAGCGCCATGTCGACTCACGAGGTGCTCAACCAGGTCCCGCCACTGGTGGGCCACGACTCCAGCAACGATCCCGCGCTGCGGGAGGGTCTCGAACGCGAAGGCGCCGGGTGGGCGATCGAGGAGATCTCCGAACTCGGCACCCTGGCGGGGACCGAGCAGGCTCAACAACTCGGCCGGCTGGCCGAGCGGCACCCACCCCTTCTGCGCACCCATGACCGCTACGGCAACCGCGTCGACGAGGTCGAGTACGACCCGGCCTACCACCAGTTGATGGAGGTCGCGGTCAGCCGCGGCCTGCACGCAGCGCCGTGGGCCGATGACCGCCCGGGCGCACACGTCGCTCGTGCGGGCAAGCTCGCGGTCTGGAACGTCGACGCCGGCCATGCCTGCCCCATCTCGATGACCTATGCGGTGGTGCCCGCCCTGCGCGCCAACCCCGAACTCTCGGCGCAGTTCGAGCCGCTGCTGACCAACGCCGTCTATGACTTCGGGCTGCGTGACCCGGCCACCAAGGCCGGCCTGATCGCCGGCATGTCGATGACCGAGAAGCAGGGCGGCTCCGACGTTCGCGCCAACACCACCACCGCGACCCCGCAGGCCGACGGGACCCACACGCTGGTCGGGCACAAGTGGTTCACCAGCGCCCCGATGAGCGACCTGTTCCTCACCCTCGCCCAATCCCCGGGCGGGCTGTCCTGCTTCCTGGTGCCGCGGGTGCTGCCCGGTGGCGAACGCAACGCGATGTCGCTGATGCGCCTCAAGGACAAGCTCGGCAACAAGTCGAACGCCTCCTCCGAGATCGAGTACGACGGCGCGGTCGGCTGGCTGGTCGGAGAGGAGGGCCGCGGGGTTCGCACCATCATCGAGATGGTCAACATGACCCGTCTCGACTGCGTCATCTCCACCGCCACCGGCATGCGCACCGGCCTGGTCCTCGCCACCCACCACGCCCGGCACCGCGCGGCGTTCGGCAAGACGCTGATCGACCAACCGCTGATGCGCAACGTGCTGGCCGACCTGGCCGTGGAGTCCGAGGCCGCGACCACGGCGATGCTGCGGCTGGCCGGCGCCAACGATCGAGCCATCCGCGGTGACGAGGGTGAAGCCGCCGTACGCCGGATCGCCCTGGCCGTCACCAAGTACTACGTCTGCAAACGAGGCCCGATGCACGCCGCCGAGGCCCTGGAGTGCCTGGGTGGCAACGGCTACATCGAGGACTCCGACGTGCCGCGGCTGTATCGCGAGATGCCGCTGACCTCGATCTGGGAAGGCTCGGGCAACGTCGCCGCACTCGATGCCCTGCGCGCGATGGTCAAGGAGCCGCACACGCTCGATGCCTTCTTCGGCGAGGTCGAACTCGCCGAGGGCGCCGACGCCCGCTTCGACGAATCCCTGGCGCGGCTCAAGAAGGAGTTCACCTCCTTCGACGACATCGAGCACCGGGCCCGCCGGATCGTGGAGCAGTTGGCGCTGGTCTTCCAGGGCTCCCTGCTGCTGCGGCACGCGCCGCATGCCGTGGCCGACGCCTTCTGCGCCTCGCGCCTGGACCGCGACTGGGGCGGCGCCTTCGGGACCCTGCCGACCGGGCTCGACCTCGCCCCGATCCTCGAGCGGGCTGTGGTGTCCTAGCCGGTTCGGTGGTGGGTCAGCGGAGTTCGCGGCGTACTCGCCGCCGCAGTTGAAGAATCCTTAGGGAACCTGCGGCCGAGGCGAGGAAGAGCCCGGCCGCTGCGGCGATGAGCAACACGACGGCCACCGGCGCCTGACCCTCCCAGCTCAGGAAGGTCACCGTGGTGGTGCGGGTGTTCTGGGCGATGAAGATGATCAGCAGCACGAGCACCACCCCGAATCCGACGACTGCTGCCCAGAAGCCGCTGGTGCGAGAACCGCGCAGGGGATTCTCGGTCGTGACGCTGGGCTTGGTGTCAGGTTGCTTGGTGTCAGGTTGCCTGATGTCGGCTTTCGTGGCATCAGGCTTCTGGACGCCGTCGGGTGCGCTGTCGCTGGAACTCCTGTCACCTGGCCGGCTCATGGGTTCTTTATACCCGCTGACGCACCCTTCAACAGCGCGAGAGACCGCCCCCCGCCTTCCGCGTGGTCAGTGAGGACGGGGAGGTGACCTCCTGGCCCGACAACGGGATAGAGGGGCGCATCACGACGCTGGCACCACTCCCTCACCGAGTTCGCCGCGCGGACCCCAGGCACCGGCGAGCCCGACGCTCATCCGATCAGGCGGAATTGATGGTCAATAGGAACTATCCGGCCCGGTCAGCAACCGATTGTCGGGGGGAGCCGTGCAAAGGTCCTGCCGGAGGGTTACGGAAAGTCAAGGAGCATCAACCGTGAACCGCTGCAGGACTCGGGCAGCAGCGCCCGAGCGTGGAGCGGCAGCAGTCGAAATGGCGCTGCTGCTGCCCCTTCTCATCCTTCTGGTGCTGGGCATCATCCAATACGGGATCTACTACGCCGCGCGACAGGGCGGGAGCGACATCGCGCGCGACGCTGCACGGCGCGCCGCAGTCGGTGACCCCGCGGACTGCGCGGCTTTCCGCGCTCAAGTGAGTTCCAACATGTCGCACATCGCGGGTGCGACCACCACCGGCGCGATCATCAAGAGGACGTACACGCGTAGCGATCCCGCGGTGGTTCAGGTGGGAGACACAGTGACGGTCCGCGTGGCCTTCAATAGCTTCGACCTCAACGTCCCGATGGTTCCGGTGCCCGGGCAAGGCAGAGTCGACATCACCGTCGCCTCGCGCGTCGAGTTCGTCCCCGACCAACCGGAGACGTGCTCATGACGACCCCACCGGGTCGACGACGGTTCGGGCGTGGCGAACGCGGCAGCATGGCGCTCATAGTGGCGCTGTTGGCGACGGCCCTCTTCCTCAGTGCCGCGGTCGCGGTGGACCTGGGAAATGCCTGGGCGCGCAAACGTGAGCTGCAAAAACAGGTCGACGTCGCGGCGCTCGGAGCGGGCCACCAGCTACCCATGACAACCTCGAACCGGCTCGAGATCGCGGACTCGGTGGCCGCCTCGCTGACCCGCAACTGGACGGCAGGGCAAGCCCCCTCGATCACCGGCAGTCAGTTGCTCAACGGCCTTCCCGAGGACGGGGAGGTGACCTTCTGGACCGACAACGGGATCGCCTGCACCAATGCCTGCAACCAGATGCGCGTACTCGCCCCGGAGGCAGACGTTCCCATGTATTTCAGCGGGGTCATCGGCATTCAGGGCACCTCGGTCCAGCGTTCCGCGACCGTGCGGGCGATGAGTGCTGTGCCGTCCTCTTTGAGCATGCTGCCGTTCTGGTTGCCCAGCGGCTGCGCCCTCGGACCCGCGGACGCGGACACGAGCGGGGGCGGCGGGAGCAGTTCCTCCACATCGACCACCCCGAGTCCCTCAGCCAGTTCCAGCCCGTCGACCTCCGGGACCAACGTGCCTGTGGGAGACCACACGTTGAGTGGCGCCGACGTCATCGTGAACCAAAACAGCAGCCGCACCATCAGCGACCTGACTGTGCACGGAGTGAGCAAACAGGTCGACCGTGCCTCGATTCGCTTCTACTCCCCTGGCCAGTCCTACTTCATCGAATATGCCGCGACCGATCTGAAGAACCCGGGCACGACCCTGAAGGTGGCCGACTTCCAGATCTCGACCGAGGTCACCGCCACCCCCGGCGACTGGAAGGTCTATGCGGTGGTGCTGCGCAACAAGGATCTCGAGATCTCCGCGAACCACCTTGTCGTCCATGTGAACGGGATTCCGGAGCCCTCCCCGACTCCATCACCAACGGCGTCTCCAACTCCGGCGAGCGTGCCGGTGGGTTGCGTCGGGCAGGACCGCGGGAACTTCGGCCAACTCGACTCGCCGCGCAAGGATCTGGGCAGCGGTCAAACCAACAAGCGACTGGCGATGAACATCGCCGAAGGCCTCGACCACCAACTCATCCCCTTCGTCTTCCCCGAGGGAACGACTCCCACCAAGGACTGCGCTGCGGCCGGTGGTGGGTTCATCGTTGGCGCGCAGCCCGACAACCTCGCCCTGGACGGCCGCAACTGCATCACGGGTGACACCGGCAACGACGGCCCCGCCATCTTCGACGGACTCATCGCGGGCATCGATGGCCGCGCGGGCCGGCTGAGTACGACACGACCGGGCAATCACACCACCTGCCCAGGGCGAACCGACAGGGCCGTCGGCGGCACCACCATCAACAACGACACCCTCTCGTGCTTTCTGCGTGGCGGGGCGACCCTGGCCGATCTCGCCTCGAGCAGCGGCGTGAGCCCCACAATGCTGGACCCGGGGGTGATTGACTCACCGCGGTTCGTCTGGCTGCCGGTCGTCGTGGCGACCGACCGGGCCCAAAAGGGATTCCAACCGATCCTCGACTTCGCCCCGGCGTTCATCACCGACGAAACCCAGACCACTTCGGCCAGCGCCGACAACGGGTTGCAGATCAACGGCAACTCCGTGAAGACGTTCAGGCTCTTCAGCTTCAACCGCGACGCCCTGCCGGTGGATTCACGTTCACCGACGGTCCCCCTGAGCCCGGCGCTGCCCAGCATCGTGCGGCTCGTCGACTGAGTCTGGGAGGTCGAAGACCGGCTCGACCCTCAGTGTTCCCACTGTCGATACAGGCCCAGCCCGACCGCGTTGAGGATCGAGACCACCGCCATCGCCACTCCCAGCGCGGGGTGCCCGGCCGCCGCCAGCGCGAGCGCGGCGAGCATGAAGATGCCGAGTTCCAGCGGCACCCTCCATCTGGTGACGAGTCGCCGCGGCGACTTGGGCGCGCACCACAAGCCCCATACGGTCATCGCGGCCAGCGGCAAGAGGACCGCCAGGACGAGGCCGCCGACGCCGCCCGCGGCCTGCCACCCCCACACCGCGAAACTCGCGAACGCCGCGCCTTCGAGCAGGAACTTCACCGCCAGGTTGACCGCACGCATGCTGGCATTGTGACTTGTCTCAGCCACCGCTGACGTCTCCACGACCCACAGACCTGCCCGATCCGTGACATGGTGACCACAGAGGTCTTACCCAACAGGACCCCGGGATTCTGCCCAAGGGGTCTGTCATGACTGATATTCGGCGTACGACTCATGCTCTCCTCATCGCGGCGCTGAGCACTGGGCTGGGCGCCGCCTTGGTCCTGGTCGGGGTGTCGCCGGCCGGCGCCGACCAGAACGAAGCTGGGCCGTACTTCCCGGGCTTCGCGTCGCTGAGCCTGGGCTACGAGCACTCGTGCGGGGTTCGGTACGACGGCGCGGTCAAGTGCTGGGGCGCGAACAACCTTGGCCAACTCGGGCAAGGCGACACCGACAACCGAGGCGACGGCGCCGCTGAGTTGGGGGCCGACCTGCCCGCAGTGGACCTGGGCACCGGTCGCACCGCTCTCACGGTGGCCGCAGCGTTCTTCCACACGTGTGCCCTGCTCGACAACCACTCGGTGAAGTGCTGGGGCAACAACGGCGACGGCCAACTCGGACTCGGCGACGTCAACAACCGCGGCGACGGCCCAGGCGAGATGGGCGACAACCTGCCCACCGTCGATCTCGGCACCGGTCGCACCGCCGTCTCGCTGAGCGCCGGCGGCGGTCACACCTGCGCGGTACTCGACGATGCCTCACTCAAATGCTGGGGCTACAACCAATACGCGCAACTCGGGCTAACCAACTCAGCTAACCAAGGCGACGGTGCGAACGAGATGGGCAACAATCTGCCCGCAGTCGATGTCGGCACGGGCCACACTGTCCTCACCGTCAGCGCCGGCGGGGGCCACACCTGCGCGATCCTGGACGACAAGAGCGTGAAGTGCTGGGGACACAACACCGACGGTCAGCTCGGTCTCGGCGACACC
>JBFIDC010000192.1:0-6555 GCA_041581495.1 Nocardioides sp.
CGGGAGTACGAGCGGCGCAAGACCAAGCGTGAAAAGCGAGTTCGGGCCAAGCATCCCAAGATCGGCGGGCTGATCCTGGCGCTCTCGGACGACCCGCAGAGCACCAAGGCGTGGGCATCAGGAGCCAAAGGGGAGGCAGCGCTCGGTACTCGGCTCGACAGGCACGCGAACTCGTCGATCGCAGTCCTGCACGATCGGCGCATCCCCGGGACGAAGGCGAACATCGACCACATCGTCGTGACGACGGGCGGGGTGTTCGTCGTCGACGCCAAGCGCTACGTCGACAAGCGGCCGGATCTTCGGGTCGAGGGCGGCATCCTGCGGCCGCGGGTGGAGAAGCTGATCGTCGGCGGCAGCGATCGGACGAAGCTCGTGGACCGCGTTCTCGGTCAGGTCGAGCGGGTGCGCACGGCGCTCGCCGACGACGACACCATGGACGTCTCCGGAGTGCTCTGCTTCATCGACGCGGACTGGCCGCTGGTCGGGGGAGCGTTCTCAGTCCGCGGCATACGGGTCGTCTAGCCCAAGAGGCTGAGCAAGATCCTCGACGAGGCGACCGGAGAGGTCGAAGTCGCGGTCGTCCGCGACCGGATCGCGGAGGCGTTCCCGAGCGCGTGACCGTGTTGGTTTCGAGACGGGCGCTGCGCGCCCTCCTCAACCAACGGCGGCGGGAGAGCGGTCAGACTGGGTCAGAAGCACCGTATCCGTGTTCCCCGAATGTTCCCCGAATCGGAAAGAGGCCCCCGAAAGGGCCTCTGACCTGCGGTGATTCTGGTGGGCGATACTGGGTTTGAACCAGTGACCTCTTCCGTGTCAGGGAAGCGCGCTACCACTGCGCCAATCGCCCTCTGTTGAGGTTTTCGAGGTGGGTACGGGATTTGAACCCGTGTACACGGATTTGCAGTCCGTTGCCTCGCCTCTCGGCCAACCCACCGCGGATGGGTCAAGACCCTCTCCGAGCGGACGACGAGACTCGAACTCGCGACCTCAACCTTGGCAAGGTTGCGCTCTACCAACTGAGCTACGTCCGCTTGCATCTCGTTCAGTCCCGGCGAACCCGAGGCCTCCTGAGCGCTTGAGAACCCTAGCCGATGTGCTCGGCTGGACAAACTTCAGGGCACACCTTCGGGCGCGGCGCGTCGCATCGCGGTTCGCGGCACAATGCAACCGTGCGCGCGTGGATGAACGGCAGAGTGCTGGATGACCCCATGGGGCCGGCCGTCGCGGTGAGCGATCACGGCCTGACGGTCGGTGACGGAGTCTTCGAGTCGATCAAGGTCGTGCAGGGGCAACCCTTCGCGCTCGAGATGCACTTGGAGCGACTGGCGCGCAGCGCCAGAGGATTGGGACTGACGCTTCCGGACCTCGCCTATGTGCGCCAGGGAGTCGCCGCGGTCCTCGACGGCACCACGTGGCCGCTCGCGCGAGTGCGCATCACGCTCACCGGCGGTCCGGCCCCGATGGGCTCGGGGCGCGGTGACGGCGACCCCACGCTGATCGTCGTGGCCGATGAACTGGGAGCCGCCGCCAGCGACGTCGCCGTCGTCACGGTCCCGTGGCCACGCAACGAACGCGGCGCCTTGACCGGCCTCAAGACCACGTCGTACGCCGAGAACGTGGTGGCGCTCGCCGAGGCCCACCGTCGCGGGGCCACCGAGGCGATCTTCGCCAACCTCGCCGGTCACCTGTGCGAAGGCACCGGCTCCAACGTCTTCTATGTCATCGACGGGCAACTGCGCACGCCGAGCCTGGACAGTGGTTGTCTCGCCGGCGTGACGCGCTCCCTCGTCCTGGAGTGGTGCGGGGGTGTCGAAGTCGACGAACCCATCGCCGTCCTCGACGACGCCACCGAGATCTTCCTGGTCTCCACCACCCGCGACGTGCAGCCGGTCTCGCGGTGGGATGAGCGGACGCTGACCGTTCCCGGCCCCGCGACGCTGGAGGCACAGCGGATCTGGCATGCGAATGAGGGATCCCTGCTCGGGATGGGCTAGCATCGGCGACCGCAGAACCGCAGCACATGCGGGCGATTGGCGCAGTGGTAGCGCGCTTCGTTCACACCGAAGAGGTCACTGGTTCGAACCCAGTATCGCCCACCGAGAGTTCACCACGTTGGTGGTAGCGCGGCTCTGCCGTTTGCACCGAAGAGGTCACTGGTTCGAACCCAGCATCGCCCACCAGATCCACGAGGAACCTGCCGATATTCCTGCGCAGCGCGCGCGAATAGGCCTAAATGGTGGCTGAACGAACCTCACTGTTCGACAGACCCGCTGCCGGCCTTCACTGCGCCGCGTTGCGACCGGTCCCCTCGGAAGGATCCGTCATGCTCAAGTACGCCATCGCCTCGCTGGCCGTCATCGGGTTGGTCGCCGGCGTCCCCACGGCGACCCCGGCGGCGACGCCGCACCCTCATGCGAAGTACAAGGGTCCATCGTTGGAGGGGCAGGTGAAGGGCACCGTCGTCATCGTGGCCGCCACCAAGACCAGGCTCGCCAAGATCAAGCACGTCGACACCTGCGGTGTGGTCCATAAGGTCAAGAACGTGAGGGTGAATCCCAACGGCACCTTCCAGGCCTCGATCAAGCGCGAACACGTCAACGTTGATCTCTGGAGCATCTCGGGCAGGTTCGTTCGGGGTGGGACCAAGGCCAAGGGCCTCATCAAGCAGGTCGGGTGCACCGGAGACGACGCCAGGTTCAGGTCCCTGAAGAAGTAGCGGACCCGAAGCACTCTGGGGAAAACCCGTGGGAGTCCCGCCGGACCCCGTCGCTACGATCAACCCATGTCCGAGTTCAAGGTTGCCGTTGTCCACGCAGATCAGCGTGAGGACCGTGCGGTGACCACGGGCACCAAGGCGTGGGAGCTCTTCCGTGACGACGACACGGTGATCGCGGCGCGGGTCGGAGGCGAACTCAAGGACCTGGCCTACGACCTCGCTGACGGCGACGAGGTCGAGGCGGTGACCATCGACAGCAAGGACGGTCACGACATCCTGCGGCACTCCGCGGCGCACGTGATGGCTCAGGCCGTCCAGGACCTGTTCCCGGAGGCCAAGCTCGGCATCGGCCCGCCGATCACCGACGGCTTCTACTACGACTTCGACGTCGAGACCCCGTTCGTGCCTGGGGATCTGGAGAAGATCGAGACCCGGATGCGCAAGATCATCAAGGAGGGTCAGCGGTTCTCGCGGCGGGTCACCACCGACGCGGACGCGCTCGCCGAGTTGCACGATGAGCCGTACAAACTCGAACTGATCGGGCTCAAGGGTGGCGGTGCAGACGCGGCCGAAGGGGCCAGTGTCGAGGTCGGCGCCGGCGAGTTGACCATCTACGACAACATCCGCCGCGACGGCGAGGTCGCGTGGAGCGACTTGTGTCGCGGCCCCCACCTGCCGACGACCAAGCGGATCCCAGCGTTCAAGTTGATGCGCTCCGCTGCCGCCTACTGGCGCGGTGATGAGAAGAACAAGCAACTCCAGCGCATCTATGGCACCGCGTGGGAGTCCAAGGAGGCGCTCGAGGAGCACCTGCACCGGTTGGAGGAGGCCGAGCGTCGCGACCACCGCAAGCTGGGACGGGACCTCGACCTGTTCAGCTTCCCCGACGAGATCGGCTCCGGGTTGCCCGTCTTCCACCCCAAGGGCGGGGTCATCAAACGGGAGATGGAGGACTATGTCCGCCAGCGGCACATCGAGGAGGGCTTCGAGTACGTCGGCACCCCCCATATCGCCAAGGAGCCGTTGTTCTACACCTCCGGGCACCTGCCGTACTACGGCGAAGGCATGTTCCCGGCGCTGGACGTCGACGGGATGGACTACCGCCTCAAGGCGATGAACTGCCCGATGCACAACCTGATCTATCGCTCGCGCCAGCGTTCCTACCGTGAGTTGCCGCTGCGCCTGTTCGAGTTCGGGTCGGTCTACCGCCACGAGAAGTCCGGCGTGGTGCACGGGCTGACCCGGGTGCGCGGTTTTGCCCAGGACGACAGCCATTCGTACGTCACCCCTGAGCAGGCGCCGGACGAGATCAAGCACCTCCTGGACTTCTGCCTCAGCCTCTTCCGCGACTTCGGGCTCGATGACTTCTACCTGGAGTTGTCGACCCGCGACGAGACCAAGCCGGACAAGTTCATCGGCTCCGACGAGGACTGGGCCATGGCGACCTCGGTGCTGGAGAAGGTGGCCACCGAGTCCGGCCTCGAGTTGGTCCCGGACCCGGGTGGTGCCGCCTACTACGGTCCCAAGATCTCGGTCCAGGCCCGTGACGCGATCGGTCGCACCTGGCAGATGTCGACCATCCAGTACGACTTCAACCAACCGTCCCCCGAGCGGTTCGGTCTGGAATACATCGCCTCGGACGGCAGCCGCCAGCAACCGGTGATGATCCACTCGGCGAAGTTCGGCTCGATCGAGCGCTTCATCGGGGTGCTCGTCGAGCACTACGCCGGCGCCTTCCCGCCCTGGCTCGCGCCGGTGCAGGTGGTGGGGATCCCGATCGCCGAGCAACACAACGACTACCTGTTCGATGTGGCTGCCCAGTTGAAGCGGGCGGGGATCAGGGTCGAGGTGGACGACTCCGACGACCGGATGCAGAAGAAGATCCGCAACGCGCAACTCCAGAAGGTGCCGTTCATGATGATCGCCGGAAACGACGACATCGAGGCCGGTGCCGTCTCGTTCCGCTATCGCGACGGTCGCCAGGACAACGGCGTCTCGATCGCCGATGCGATCGCTCGAGTGGTGGCGGCCGTGGAGTCACGCGAACAGGTGTGAGCACGGCCAGCGGAGTCCGACACCGAGCGGTGGTGCGCCTCGGGGCGCTGGTGAGCCTCGCGCTCCTGGTCACCGCGTGCGCCGGCGACTCCGACGGGACAGGAGCGTCATCGAGCCCGGACGAGCCTGGTTCCCCGGCGGCCGAAGCGAGCGTGAGCCCGGCGGCTCCGGTGGGTCCGGTCGGGCTCGACCCGGACTTCGCCGCCGACGCCGCCGACCTGGCGGCGCTTGCGCAGGCGGCGGCCCAGTCGATCCCACAGGCGGGGTCGATCGCCCCGCGTGACTCGCCGGTCCTGGGAGGCGACATCAGTTGGCCCCAGTGCCCCACGGGCATGGGCATCGAGCACAAGCAGACGCTCGGCCTGCCGATGCCAACCGCCGAGGCCGAGTTCGTCATCATCGGCCTGACCAACGGCCCCGGCTTCCACGCCAATCCCTGCCTGTCCGATCAGGCCGCCTACGCGCGCAAACGCGGACTCCTCACCGCCGCCTATGCCGTGGCCAGTTATCCCTCGGACGCCGAGTTGGACGCCTATGGCCAACAGGGGCCCTACGACGGCACCACGCCTGCCGGCGCCCTGAAGAACGTGGGCTATCAGCAGGCGAAGTTCAATGTCGCCTCGATGCGTGCGGCGCGACTGGCCTCGCCCCTGGTGTGGATCGACGTCGAACCGGTTCCCTACTACGAGTGGAGCACCAGCACCGGCGCGAACGCGGCAGTGGTGGTCGGTGCCGCCAGGGCCTATGCCGACGCCGGCCTCAGCGTGGGCGTCTATTCAACGCCGTACCTGTGGGACGGGGTAGTCGGGGATCTCGAACTCGGCGTGCCCGAGTGGCGCGCCGCCGGCCAGAGTTCACGAGCCGAAGCCGAACGCCGATGCGCGCCCGACTGGTCGATCCAGGGCGGCGAAGCGGTCTTGGGGCAGTGGGTCGAGGACCGGCGCGACAAGAACGTCACCTGCCCGGGTGCCGAGCGCGAATTGGGCCGCTGGTTCGCGGCGAACTGAGCGCATCGAGACGAAATGTGGACGGCTTCCAGCCGTCAATGGTTACGCACGCGAGCGGTCATTCCTGACTGACCCACCTGTGAAAAGCCAACTAGCGCGAATCGGCCATGTCAACCATCGACCGGACCGATTCATGCGGCATTCGGGCCATTCCTCGATGAATCCGCCACCGGCGATCACCCCTGCGCCGTTCCATGAAGTGACGACATCACTCATCGATCGGAGTACCACCATGAACAATCCCACCAAGGGCGCGCTCGCGGCCGGCGCAGCCGTTGTTCTCCTGCTCGGCGGCGCTGGCTCGCTGGCATATTGGTCCGACACTGCCGACGTGCCCGGAGGCGACATTGTCACCGGTTCGTTGAGCATCGACCCGGACGGTCCCTGCACTGATTGGGTGTACGCCGCCGGCAACGCTGCAGCTGGCGCCCCGATCACGAAGATCGTGCCCGGCGACTCCATCACTAAGACCTGCGACTTCATCGTGGGCGCCGAGGGCGACAACATTCTCGCCGAGGCCACCATGCCCTCGACGGTGACGTACACGCCGAGCGCCACGGCGGCCAGCCTCGAACTGTCGGCCGACGCCTCCTTCAAGTTGGACGGCAGCCCATTCACCTCCGGAGGTGCCGTGGCCGACGGCCAAACCCTGACCGCCGACATCGTCGTCACGTTTCCCTTCGACAATCCGACGGGCACGAATGTCAACGACACCCAGAACCTCACGGTGACGCTTGATGCCTTGACGGTGACGCTGACACAGGTCGAGGCCTGAAG
>JBFIDC010000193.1:0-6540 GCA_041581495.1 Nocardioides sp.
GGTCTCGACGACGTTGGCTAGCGCTCGGTGTTCCCCAACTCAGGGTTGGCTCAGAGCAACGACCCGGCCTTGTCGAGCACCACCCGCAGGATCTGCTCCATCTCGTCGAAGTGCTCTTGGGTGCAGATGAGTGGGGGAGCGAGTTGCACGACGGGGTCGCCGCGGTCGTCGGCCCGGCAGTAGAGGCCTTCGGCATAGAGCTGCTTGGAGACGAAGCCGTAGAGAAGTCGCTCGGACTCCTCGTGGGTGAAGGTCTCCTTGGTGGCCTTGTCCTTGACCAACTCGATCCCATAGAAGTACCCATCCCCGCGTACGTCGCCGACGATGGGGAGGTCCTTGAGGCGCTCGAGGGTCGCGCGGAAGGCGTCCTCGTTGGAGCGCACGTTCTCGAGCACCTTCTCGTTCTCGAAGGCGTCAAGGTTCGCCAGCGCGATCGCGGTGGAGACGGGGTGGCCACCGAAGGTGTAGCCGTGGGCGAACATCGCCCCGTCGGCCTGGAACGGCTCCATCAACTTGTCGCTGGCGATCATCGCGCCGAGCGGGGCATAGCCGGAGGTGATGCCCTTGGCGCAGGTGATCATGTCGGGTTGGTAGCCGTAGCGTTCGGCGCCGAACATGTGGCCGAGGCGACCGAAGGCGCAGATGACCTCATCGGAGACCAGCAGGACGTCGTACTCGTCGCAGATCTCGCGGACCCGCTCGAAGTATCCGGGCGGGGGCGGGAAGCAGCCACCGGCGTTCTGAACCGGTTCGAGGAAGACCGCGGCGACCGTCTCTGGTCCCTCGTTCTCGATCGCCACCGCGATCTCGTCGGCGGCCCAACGTCCGAAGGCCTCGAGGTCGTCGGAGACGTGCTCGGGTGCGCGATAGAAGTTGGTGTTGGGCACCCGGAACGTCGAGGGCACCAGTGGTTCGAACTGCTGCTTGAGCCCCGGGAGTCCGGTGATCGACAAGGCGCCTTGGGTGGTGCCGTGGTAGGCGATGGAGCGACTGAGCACCTTGTGCTTCATCGGCTTGCCGACCATCTTGAAGTAGTTCTTGGCGAGCTTCCAGGCGGTCTCGACGGACTCACCGCCGCCACTGCTGAAGAAGACCCGGTTGAGGTCGCCCGGTGCATAGTTCGCCACCCGCTGCGCGAGTTCGATCGCGCTCGGGTGGGCGTAGGACCACAACGGCATGAAGGCGAGTTGCTCGGCCTGCTTGGCCGCGGCCTCGGCCAGGTCGGTGCGGCCGTGGCCGAGTTGGCTGACGAACAGGCCGGCCAGGGCGTCCAGATAGCGCTTGCCGTTGCTGTCGTAGATGTAGGCGCCCTCACCGCGAACGATGACGGGCACGTCGGCCTCGCGATAGGAGGCATGCCGGGTGAAGTGCATCCACAGGTGGTCTTTCGCCGCCTGCTGAAGTTGCTGTGGGTCGAGGGCCATGGCCCCCATCCTGGCCCTCTTGACCGCAGTTATCAACTGGAATCCGTTGCCATTCTCGCAAATGACAACGAAATCCGTTGCCGTTGCGCCCGGCCTGAGTCCGGGATAGACAGGGCCCCATGACCCGCTATGGCACCCAGTTCGGTCCAGACATCACCTTCCTCGGTGTCGATGCGGTCGACCTCGACGATGCCGAGGCCCTCGCTGCCGCCGACGTAGTGATCCTCGGTGCCCCCTGGGACGGCGGCACCTCGCACCGTCCCGGCACCCGATTCGGGCCGATGGCGATCCGGCAGACCGACTACCTGCCCCACGACGGATCGCGTCCCCACCTGGCACTGCGCGTCGATGCGCTCCAAGACATCAGAGTCGTCGACGCCGGCGATGTCGAAATGCCGCCGGGGGAGCAGGAGGTGGCCCGCGGCAACCTCGAGGACGCCGTCTTCGCCATCGCCTCGGCGGGCGCGATCCCGCTGATCCTCGGCGGCGATCACTCCATCGCGCTGCCCGATGCGACCGGGGTCGCCCGTCATCGAGGCTTCGGCAGAGTCTCGATGATCCACTTCGACGCCCATGCCGACACCGGGGACATCGAGTTCGGTTCACTCTACGGCCACGGCCAGCCGATGCGTCGACTGATCGAGTCCGGGGCGCTGCGCGGGGACCGGTTCCTCCAGATGGGACTGCGCGGCTACTGGCCCGGCCCGGAGACGCTCGACTGGATGGCCGAGCAGCAGATGCGGTCATATGAGATGACCGAGATCGGCGCCCGCGGTTTCGGGGCCTGTCTCGATGAGGCCCTCGAGATCGCCATGGACGAGTGCGACGCGGTCTTCCTCTCCGTCGACATCGACGTCTGCGACCCGGGCCACACCCCCGGGACCGGCACCCCGGAGCCCGGCGGGCTCTCCTCGCGTCAACTCCTCGACGCCGTACGCCGCATCTGTCGCGAGGTCCCGGTGGCCGGGATCGACGTGGTCGAGGTCTCCCCGCCCTATGACCACGCCGAGATCACCGCCTATCTCGCCAACCGGGTCTGCCTCGAGGCGCTCTCGGGGTTGGCCGCGCGCCAGGTCGGCATCGACCACGACCCGGCAGGCCCGCTGCTTGAGGGACGGCCAGACGGACGGTGAGAGTGGTCAAACCCGCAGAATGCGACGGATTCCGAACTTGATCTGCTTTGCCCCTACAGATTCCGTCGCCAGCGCCCTAGGCTCACGCACATGTCGGATACGTCTTTCAGCAACGTCATCAACGGCGAACTCGTTCAAGCGGCATCGGGGGAGACCTATGAGGTCATCGACCCCACCACTGGTGCCGTCTATGCCTCCGCACCCATGTCTGGCGCCGAGGATGTCGACCGCGCCTACGCCGCCGCCTCGGCGGCCTTCGAATCGTGGGGGAACACCACCCCGGCCGAGCGCCAGAAGGCGCTGCTCAAGATCGCCGATGCCCTGGAGTCCCGCGAGGCCGAGTTCACCGCGGTCGAGTCCAAGGACACCGGCAAGCCGCTGGGGTTGACGGCCAGCGAGGAACTGCCTCCCTGCGTCGACCAGTTGCGGTTCTTTGCCGGGGCCGCACGCGTGCTCGAGGGCCGCAGCGCGGGTGAGTACATGACCGATCACACCTCCTATGTCCGGCGCGAGCCGGTCGGTGTCGTCGGGCAGGTCACCCCCTGGAACTACCCGCTGATGATGATGATCTGGAAGATCGCCCCGGCGCTGGCCGCGGGCAACACGCTGGTCCTCAAGCCGAGCGACACCACCCCGGCCAGTTCGAGTCTGCTGGCCGAACTGTGTCAGGAGTTCTTGCCGCCAGGGGTCCTCAACCTGGTCTGCGGTGACCGGGACACCGGTCGCGCCGTGGTCGAACACCCGACCCCACGGATGGTCTCGATCACCGGCTCGGTGCGGGCCGGCATGCAGGTCGCGGGGTCGGCGGCCGCGGACCTCAAGCGCACCCACCTGGAACTCGGTGGCAAGGCACCGGTCGTGGTCTTCGACGATGCAGATCTCGCCAAGGCCGCCGAGGACATCGCGGTGGCCGGCTACTTCAACGCCGGCCAGGACTGCACGGCGGCGACCCGCGTCCTCGCCGGGCCCGGGATCCATGACGACTTCGTCGCCGCGCTCACCGAGCAGGCCAAGGCCACCAGCACCGGTCTGCCCGACGACGAGGACGCGCTGTATGGCGCGCTCAACAACGCCGACCAGTTGGCGCGGGTGACCGGCATGGTCGAGCGGCTGCCCGACCACGCGAACCTGGCCATCGGGGGGAGCCGACAGGGTGAGACTGGCTACTTCTTCAAGCCCACGGTGCTCTCCGGGCTCAGGCAGGACGACGAGCAGATCCAAGATGAGATCTTCGGCCCGGTGATCACCGTCCAGCGGTTCACCGATGAGGCCGAGGCATTGAGGTGGGCCAACGGCGTGAAGTACGGGCTGGCCTCGAGCGTGTGGACCAAGGACCACGGTCGCGCGATGC
Organism: Nocardioides sp.; assembly: GCA_041581495.1. Taxonomy (GTDB): domain Bacteria; phylum Actinomycetota; class Actinomycetes; order Propionibacteriales; family Nocardioidaceae; genus Nocardioides. Next base: position 3,909 of record JBFIDC010000193.1, read on the forward strand.
GGATGGCCAAGGGGCTCGACTTCGGATGCGTGTGGATCAACACCCACATCCCGATCGTTGCCGAGATGCCGCACGGCGGCTTCAAGCACTCCGGCTACGGCAAGGACCTATCCATGTACGGACTAGAGGACTACACGCGGATAAAGCACGTCATGTCCTACATCGGCGACTGAGCGCCGCGATATCGGCGCGCTGCCGGCGTTGTCGGCGCTCGCCGGCCCGCTTCGCTCAAAGGCCGACTTCGCGCCTCCGCCTTGGCATCACACCAATCTCGCAACGCTCAGCCCGACGATGAGAAGAGAGATCAAGTGAAGATTCTGTTGGTGGGTGCAGGTGGTGTGGGAGGTGCCTTCACCTCGATCGCCACCCGCCGTGACTTCTATGAGGCGATCGTGATCGCCGACTACGACCTTGCCCGCGCGGAAAAGGCAGCGGCGGTCGATGACCGCTTCAGTCCGGCGCAGATCGATGCCTCCAGTGCTGACTCGGTCACCGCGCTGTGTCGCGAGCACGGCATCACGCACGTGATGAACGCCGTCGATCCGATCTTCAACATGCCGATCTTCCAGGGAGCCTTCGCCGCGGGGGCCGACTATCTCGACATGGCGATGTCGCTGTCGAAGCCGCATCCCGAGGCGCCGCATGAGAAGTGCGGGGTCAAGCTCGGTGACGAGCAGTTCGCGGCGGCCGAGACCTGGGAGCAGGCGGGCCGTCTGGCCCTGGTCGGCATCGGGGTCGAACCCGGGCTCTCCGATGTGTTCGCCCGCTACGCCGCCGACCATCTGTTCTCCGAGATCGATGAACTCGGCACCCGCGACGGCGCCAACCTCGTGGTGACCGACGACGACGGCAACGAGATCTTTGCGCCGTCGTTCTCGATGTGGACCACGATCGAGGAGTGCCTCAACCCGCCCGTGATCTGGGCCGGGGACGGCTCGGGGGCCGGTGATTGGCACACCACGGCACCGTTCAGCGAACCCGAGGTCTTCAACTTCCCCGAGGGCATCGGGCCGGTCGAGTGCGTCAACGTCGAGCACGAGGAGGTCCTCCTCATGCCGCGCTGGATCGACTGCAAGCGGGCGACGTTCAAGTACGGCCTCGGCGATGAGTTCATCAACATCCTCAAGGTCCTCCACACCCTGGGTCTCGATCGCACCGAGAAGGTGCTCGTCAAGGGAGTTGAAGTGAGCCCTCGGGACGTGGTCGCCGCGGTGCTTCCGGACCCGGCCACGGTGGGGCCCCGGATGAAGGGCAAGACCTGCGCGGGCGTGTGGGTGACCGGCATCGGCAAGGACGAGGCGGGCAACCCGACCGGGCCCCGCTCGACCTACCTGTACCACGTGGTCGACAACGAGGAGACCATGACGCAGTACGGCCACCAGTGCGTGGTCTGGCAGACCGCCATCAACCCGGTGATCGCCCTCGAGTTGCTCGCCACCGGGGTGTGGGAGGGAGCCGGCGTCCTCGGCCCGGAGGCCTTCGACGCGGTCCCGTTCCTCGACCTGCTGACCGCCTACGGGAGCCCGTGGGGAATACAGGAGCCAGCAGTCTGAGCTCAGGCCACGGGCACGCGGGGTAGCGCCGGAGCCTGCTGCCCCGCCCTGAGGAACTGGCCGGTGCGCGCCGTGCCGAGCGCAGGTGCCGCCGAGCCGTCGCGCCACACCGTGGTGCCACCGACCATCACGAGTCTCACGGTCTCGTCGTTGCGGTTGACCATGCGGGAGAGCCCGCCGTACTGCTCGACGGGTGCCTCGGCGTACTCCTCGAGGGAGTCATCGAGCCTGTCGGGGTCGAGAACCAGGACGTCGGCGCGGTCGCCGACGCGCAGGTGGCCGGCGTCGAGGTTGTACCAATCGGCGAGTTCACCGGTCATTCGGTGCACCGCGTGCTCGATCGACATGAACCCACGCCCTGCCTTCTCGGCGTCGTTGACGTGCTTGAGCAGTCGCAGCCCGAAGTTGTAGAACGCCATGTTGCGCAGGTGGGCGCCCGCGTCGCTGAAGCCCATCTGGACACCCGGTTCGCGAGCGATCTTGGCCAACAGTTCGGGGCGGTGGTTGGAGATCGTGGTGCGCCAGCGCAGGGCGGTCCCGTGCTCGAGGACGAGGTCGAGGAAGGCGTCGACGGGGTGCACCGGCGCACCCGGACGGCCACGCTCCACGCCGACCTGGCCGAAGGACTTGCCGATCACACTCTGGTCGGGGCACGCCACGATGTCGGCGTCGAAGAAGTCGCGGTGCCACACCCGCGGTCCGTACTTGCTCTCGTAGTCCTTGCGGAACCGGGCACGGTACTCGGGATCGGCCATCAGTTCGTCGCGGGCGACCTTCTCTTGAAGGTGCAGCGCCGAGGCGCCGGAGCCGAACTCTTCGAAGATCACCAGATCGATGCCGTCGGCATAGACCTCGAACGGCACGGGCAGGTGCTGGAAGCGGAAGTCGCCGCCCAGTTTGTTGACCAACTTGGCGAGACCGCGCAGGAGGTAGATGACGAACGGGATGGCCTTGATGTCCGCGGCCGAGAGCAGCGAGGTCTTCAACGCCGGACGACGCCGACCGATCGAGCCGAACGCCTGGCTGATGAGGGTCTGGGGACGGCTCACGTCGGGCCCCGCCTGGAGCACGCGACCAGA
>JBFIDC010000194.1:0-6519 GCA_041581495.1 Nocardioides sp.
ATTCGCCGTAGTCGCACTCGTTGATGCCTCGGTCCGTGCGTCTGTGCGGTCGCTCGGGTTGGGCCGCGGCGATCGCCGCCGCGGTCTGGCGACACCGCTCCAGGGGGCTGCTCACGATCTCGACGACCCTGACGCCGGCGAGGCGCTCACCGGCGCGGACGGCTTGAGCCCGCCCGACCTCGTCGAGAGAGACTCCCACCTGCCGGCCGGCCAGAATCCCCGCCACGTTGGCCGCACTCCGCCCGTGCCGCACCAAGACAACCGTCGCCATGTCGCCAGACAGTAGCCGGATGCGCGACCCGAGGCCCCGGATCCGCCTACGCTGAGGATCGTGATCGTCGACAGCGCCCTGTATCGCCGCGGGCGGCGCACCACTCTCGACCACGCTTCAGCGGACTACCAGCACCTGCGCGAGGGCGTGGTCGAGCGGGGCGACTTCGTGTGGGTCGGCCTCTACGATCCGACCGACGCCGAGTTGGCCGACGTGGCGGCCGCTTTCGACCTCCACCCACTGGCGGTTGAAGACGCCGCCAACAGTCACCAGCGCCCCAAGTTGGACCACTACGACGACAGCCTGTTCCTGGTGCTCAAGACCCTCTGGTACGTCGATGAGGACGACGCGGTGGAGACCGGCGAGATCAATCTGTTCGTCGGACGGGACTTCGTCGTCTCCGTCAGGCACGGCCAGGGCTCTCATCTGCAGGCAGCACGCAGCTATCTCGAGTCCACCCAATCGGTGCTCGAGCACGGCCCCACCTCCGCGGTCTACGCGGTGTGCGACACGGTGGTGGACGGCTACACCGACGTCATCAACGAACTGCAGATCGACGTCGACGAGATCGAATCCTCGGTCTTCTCGACCGCACGAACCAACGACGCGGAACGGATCTACACCCTCAAGCGGGAGATCGCCGAGGTTCGTCGCGCCGTGCTGCCCCTGCAGGACCCCATGCGACGCGCCAGCGAGGGTTCGGTGCCGGGCATGGAGCCTGAAGGCGCACCGTTCTTCCGCGATGTGCTCGACCACCTCAACCGGGCCGCAGAGGTCGTGCACGACCTCGACGACCTGCTGTCCACTGCCTTCTCAGCCCATCTGGCCCGCGTCTCGGTGCAGCAGAACGACGACATGCGCAAGATCTCGGCCGGCATCGGCCTGGTGGCGGTCCCCACCCTGATCGCGGGGGTCTACGGCATGAACTTCCGCTACATGCCAGAGCTGGATTGGCGCCTGGGCTACCCGCTGGCCATGGTGATGATGGTCGCTTTCTCGATCGCCCTGCTCGTCTTCTTCAAGAAGTCGGGCTGGCTGTGACCCGTCGGCGACTCACGGCTGTCTCGTCCTAGGTCGCACTCAGGGTGCCGGTGCTGAGCAGCACGATCAGCAGCACGCCGAGACCGACGCGGTAGGGCACGAACCACGCGATCGTGTGGTGGGCCACGAACTTCAGGAGCCACGCGATCGAGGCGTAGGCCACGAGGAAGGCGACGAAGACACCAACCAATGCGACACCCAGGGTGATGTCTCCTGAGAGCGCGTCGCCCAACTGGTACAGGCCTGCGGCGAGCAGTGCCGGAATCGACATGAAGAAGCTCAGCCGGGTCGCCGTCACCCGGTCGAGCCCGCGGAAGAGGCCCACAGAGATCGTCGCTCCGGACCGGGACACCCCGGGGATCAGCGCCAACGCCTGGGCGAACCCGATGCTGACCGCGTCGCGCATGCCGAGTTCACGCTCGGTGCGGTCCTGCTTCGCGACCCGTTCGGCCAACCACATGACCCCGCTCCAGGCGATCAGCGCGAAGGCCACCACCCACAATGAGCGGAGATCGTTCTTGATGACGTCCTTGCCGAAGAATCCGATCGCACCGACCGGGAGGCTGGCCACGATCACGTACCAACCCATCCGGTGGTCGATGTGCCCGCGGTACTCGGGCTTGACGAGCCCCAGGGACCAGAACTTGATGATCCTGATGATGTCCTTGGCGAAATAGAGCACCACTGCCGCGATGGCGCCCATCTGGATCACTGCGGTGTAGCCCGTAACGGCCGGGTCATCCACCTCCAGGCCCAGCAACTTCTCGGCGATCGTGAGGTGACCGGTGCTCGAGACGGGAAGAAACTCGGTCAGGCCCTCAACCACGCCCAGCACGATGGCCTCGAAGTAGTTCACGGAACCGGAGACTACGGAGTCGACTCCCGCAACTCCCAGACGGGTCGCTCCCCGAGATCGGCGCCACCGGCCGCTACGGTTTCGACCATGCAGCGCAGGGCTCTGGGCCACACCGGACTTCGGGTCTCCCGACTCGGACTCGGCACCATGACGTGGGGTGGGGACACCGACGAGCACGAAGCGCGCGAGCAACTCACCAACTTCCTCGACGCGGGTGGGAACCTGGTCGATACCGCCGCCGGGTACACCGACGGGCGCTCCGAGGAACTCCTCGGGTCCCTGCTGGGCACCGCTGTCCCTCGGGACGAGGTCGTTCTGGCCACCAAGGCAGGCATCAGTCGCCGCACCGGCGCCCGAGTCCTCGACACCTCACGCGGCACGCTGCTGAGGACCCTCGACGCGTCGTTGCGACGCCTCGGAGTGGATCACGTGGACCTCTGGCAGGTGCACGTGTGGACCGATGAGACCCCCATCGAGGAGACTCTGGCGGCCCTGGACCACGCGGTCTCCAGCGGACGTACCTCCTATGTCGGCATCTCCAACTACAACGGTTGGCAAACGGCCCAGGCCGCGACGTGGCAGCGGGCCGCGGTCGGCCGGACACCACTGGCGTCGACACAGGTGGAGTACTCGCTGGTCAACCGCAAGATCGAAGCCGAGGTGTTGCCCGCGGCCTCGGCCATGGGGCTGGGGGTCCTCCCGTGGTCACCGCTGGGTCGTGGCGTGCTGACCGGGAAGTACCGCGGCGGCACTCCCTCGGATTCGCGCGGTGGCTCGCACATCTTTGCCAACTTCGTGGAGGCCTACCTCGACGAGCGGGGCCGGGGCATCATCGAGGCGACCGTGAAGGCGGCCGACGGCCTGGGATGGAGTCCACTGCAGGTCGCGCTCGTGTGGGTTCGCGACCGCCCAGGCGTGAGCGCACCGATCGTCGGCGCGCGCACCGCCGAGCAGTTGAAGGATGCCCTCGAGATCGAGGACAAGACACTGCCCGAGGAGATCTGCGGGGCTCTCAACGACGTCTCGGGCGGCCTGTGGTGAGTCGCGCGAGCGTGCTGACCGGCCCCCGCCGGGGCGTTGAATGGGAGTTCGACAAGGTCAACCTCTCGCGCGAGATCTCCCGCAACGTGGTCACCAAGATCCTGGTCGAGCGAGCCGAGCACGGCGGCTGGGAGCTGGACCGGGTGCGGATCGGCTCCGACGGCACCCGCCGGGTGATCTTGCGGCGCAAGATCATCCGTGCGGTTCGTACCGCCTGACCAGTCCTGACCGGTTCTGATCGGGCCCGATCAGACCTCGTCCAGGAACCTGTCGAAGACACGAGCGCCGAAACGCAACGCGTCCACGGGGACGCGTTCGTCGACGCCGTGGAACAGCGCTGTGAAGTCCAGGTCGTCCGGCAGACGCAGCGGAGCGAAACCATAGGACCGCAGTCCACCGATGTCACGGAAGTGCTTGGCGTCGGTCCCACCGCTCATCAGGTACGGCGCCACGATCGCCTCCGGGTCCTCGGCCAGGATGCTGCGCTCCATCGAGGCCACCAACGCGCCGTCGTAGGGCGTCTCCCACGGTTGCTGGTGGCTCAGCGCTTCGATCGTGATGCCCTCGCCGACCAGCTCTTCCAGAGTCGCCATGAACTCCTCCTCATAGCCGGGAAGGAATCGTCCGTCGAGGAAGGCAGTCGCCTCGGTCGGCACGACGTTGACCTTGTAGCCCGCCTGGAGCATGGTCGGCTGAAGCGTGTTGCTGATCACCGCACCGAGCATCCGCGCGGCTCCACCGAACTCCTCGATCAGGTCCGGCGCCGTCTCCGGGGTGACCTCGGTGCCCGCCAGGTCGCCCACCGTGGCCAACAACACCTCCATGGTGGGTGTCAGCCGGACCGGCCATTCATAGGCACCGATGCGTGCCACCGCGGCCGAGAGTCGTTCCACGGCGTTGTTGGGGTTGATCATCGAGCCGTGGCCGGCGGTGCCCCGTGAGGTGAGCTTGAGCCACGCCATGCCTTTCTCGGCGGCCTCGATCAGGTAGAGCCTGCGACCGCGCACCGTGGTGCTGAAGCCCCCGACCTCGCCGACGGCCTCGGTGCATCCTTCGAGTTCGTGCCGCTGGTGGTTGACCAGGTATTCGGCTCCCGAGTGGCCTCCGGCCTCTTCGTCAGCGGTAAAGCACAGCACGACCGGGCGCTCCGGGACCCTCCCGGTGCGTTGGCGATGACGGACGACGGCGAGCAGCATCGCATCGAAGTCCTTCATGTCGACGGTGCCGCGGCCCCACAGGTAGCCGTCGATGACCTCGCCCGCGAAGGGATCGACCTGCCAGTCCTCGGCGGCCGCAGGCACCACGTCCAGGTGCCCGTGGAGCAGCAGTCGGTCGGTCCGCGCAGTGGGGCCCGAACCGCCCCAGTCCGCCACGACCGAGGTTCGCCCCGGAGCCGATTCATACAGCCGCGCCTCGATGCCGACCTCGTCGAGCAGCGTGGCGACGTACTCCGCGGCCTTCCGCTCCCCCGGACCGGACGAGTCGCCGTAGTTGCTGGTGTCGAACCTCACCAGTTCGCGGCACAGGTCTACAACCTCGCTGTCGACAGCGTCCCCAGACATGTCAGTCAGCATGACATCCGGGCCCCACCTCGGCATCAGGGCGGTACCCCCGCATGGGCTCCACGGCGATGCGGGGAACGGGTTGTTGCTTTGCTAGCATTCCCGCGCACTCGTCCGGGTGGCGGAATTGGCAGACGCGCTAGCTTGAGGTGCTAGTGCCCTTTATCGGGCGTGGGGGTTCAAGTCCCCCCTCGGACACCAAGTCATCAGAACCCGCAGGCCTTCTGACCTGCGGGTTCTCGTGCTCATCCAGTCGACATCTCGAGACGAAGGACCGCTGTGAACAGGCATGCGTGGCGCTCCGCGACGCTGGGTCTGGTCATGATGTTCGCCCTGCTCGCGGTGCTCGGCGTCCGGTTCACCGACGTCGCGTTGCCTCACAGCGGGGGCCTGCTGGCCGAGGATGTGCCCCGCGGTGCAGACGGATTCCCGCTGGCTCCTCGCCCCAACGTCGTCCTGATCGTCGCCGATGACCTCGACGAGAAGTTGATGCCGTGGATGCCCAACACCGAGCGTCTGATCGCTCAGCAGGGCGCGAGCTTCTCGCGCTACTACGTCGAACAGTCCACGTGCTGCACCTCGCGCTCGACGATCCTGACCGGCCAGTACACCCACAATCACGGGGTCCGCGGGAACCACTACCCCGCCGGCGGGTTCCTTCGCTTCCGCGACGGGCAGGAGTCCGTCGCGCTGCCGACGTGGCTGGCCGACAACGACTACCGCAGCGCCATGCTCGGCAAGTACCTCAACGAGTACCCCTTCCCGGGCGGCTACAACGGCGATGCCGCGGAGAAGGACGCGATGAAGCGCTACGTGCCACCGGGGTGGCAGGCCTGGGTGAGCCCGGTCGACGGAGAGCCCTACCGCCAGCGCGAGACCATCTTGAACATCAACGGCGTGGTCGACACCGAGCCGCGGGTGCAGTACCTCGACCAGTTGTTGTCCGATCGCATGCTCGCGATGGTGCGCGGCGGGGACGGGATGGATCTGCGCGAGGGCGGCCGGTTCATCTACTACTCCTCCTACTCACCACACGCCCCGTACGCCGCGCCCGCACGCTTCCGCGACGACTTCACCGATGTCGAGTACCCGCGAGCCCCGAACTTCGACGAGGCGGACGTCAGCGACAAGTACGGTCTCGCGGCCGTTCGCTCCCGGTTGAGCGCGCTCAAGGTCCAAAAGATCGATGCGGCGTTCCGGGATCGGATCCGCTCGGTCCAGGTGCTCGACGAGACGGTCGCCCGCTTGGTCCGCACGCTGCGGCGGCAGGGCACGCTCGAGAACACCTACATCATCTTCACCTCCGACAACGGCTACAACATGGGCGAGCACCGCCTCGACATCGCCAAGTACAACCAGTTCGAGGAGACCGTCCGAGTGCCGCTGCTGATCCGGGGTCCGGGGATCGAGCCGGGCACCGACATCAGCGCGCTGACCGGCAACGTCGATCTGGCCCCGACGATCGCGGACATGAGCGGGACACCGACGCCGGACTGGGTCGACGGACTCTCGCTGCTGCCCCTCCTCACCGGGGAGCAGACCTCCCTGCCTCGGCACAGTTTGTTGCTGAGTCGGGGGCTGATCCCCCTGGAGAAGCAGGCGCTGTCGGGGATCGAGGAGTTCCCCGAGACCCAGGTCGAGAGCGCACGCCACGCCCGGCTCTCCGACTTCAACGCCCTGGTGACCAAGCGGTGGAAGCTGGTGCAGTACACCAACAGCCGCCACGAAGAGCTCTACGACCTGCGCAG
>JBFIDC010000195.1:0-6501 GCA_041581495.1 Nocardioides sp.
AGATCGACGTCTACACGGCTCCCAAGCTGCGTGACAAGATCACCGAGCTGGTCGCCGCCGGCGTCTACGACCTCGTCGTCGACATGGAGGCCGTCGAGTTCCTCGACTCCACCGGCCTCGGCGTGCTCGTGGGCGGGCTCAAGAAGGTCCGCGCCCACGACGGGTCCCTCGAACTCATCTGCACCCAGGACCGGCTCCTGAAGATCTTCCGGATCACCGGTCTGGCCAAGGTCTTCACGATCCACGACTCCCCCGACGGGTCCCGCGCCGCCGGCTGAGCGTGCGACAGATCACACCCAGTGTGTCCCTGGACACACACCTGCGTAGACTCCCGCACGTTCCGCGCCCCTGTTCACCCCTTCGTCGGTGACGTCTCGGCGTTCTCAGCTCACACCTGATCTGCATGGAGGAAACGCATGGCCGGGATCATTCCCGCTCTAGCCACGCCCCTAGTCGTTGAACTTGAGGGCACCAACTTCGTCCTAGTCGTCGTCGTCGCCCTGATCGCGCTCGGCGCGTTGGGGATGGCCGCGATGTTCCGCAAGGAGGTTCTCTCCGCTGGAGAGGGCACGGACAACATGAAGAACATCGCGCTGGCGGTGCAGGAGGGCGCTGACGCCTACCTGCAACGCCAGTTCCGCACGCTCGCGATCTTTGCGGTCGTGGCGTTCTTCGCGCTGCTGGCACTGCCCGCCGATGACGCCATGGTGCGGATCTTCCGCTCGGTGTTCTTCATCGTCGGGGCCGGCTTCTCGGCCTCGGTCGGGTACCTCGGCATGTCGCTCGCCGTGCGCGCCAACCTGCGCGTGGCCGCAGCCGCCAACACCGAGGGCCGCGAGGTCGCGATGAACATCGGGCTGCGCACCGGCGCGATGGTGGGCATGCTCACCGTGGGCCTCGGCCTGCTGGGCGCCAGCCTGGTGGTGCTGTTCTTCCAGGACGACGCGGCTCACGTGCTCGAGGGCTTCGGCTTCGGTGCGGCGCTGCTCGCGATGTTCATGCGTGTCGGTGGCGGCATCTTCACCAAGGCTGCTGACGTCGGCGCCGACCTGGTCGGCAAGGTCGAGCAGGGCATCCCTGAAGACGACCCGCGCAACGCGGCGACCATCGCCGACAACGTCGGCGACAACGTCGGCGACTGCGCCGGCATGGCCGCGGACCTGTTCGAGTCCTACGCGGTGACCCTGGTGGCGGCGCTGATCCTCGGTTCGCAGGCCTTCGGCGACAAGGGCCTCGTCTTCCCGCTGCTCATCCCCGCCATCGGCGCGTTGACCGCGGTGGCCGGTGTCTACATGACCCGACCCAAGCCCGGTGTCCCGGGCCTGACGACCATCAACCGGTCGTTCTACCTCTCCTCCGGCATCGCGGCCGTGGCCAGCGTCGTGCTCGCCTACGTCTACCTGCCGAGCAGCTTCTCGGAGTTCACCAACATCTCCGAGGGCCTGGCCACAGCTGATGGCGACCCGCGCTTCATCGCCGCCGCCGCCGTGGTGATCGGCATCGTGATGTCCGCGGGCATCTTGGCTCTGACCGGCTACTTCACCGGCACCGAGTTCCGGCCCGTCAAGGACGTCGGCAAGACCTCGATGACCGGTCCGGCAACGGTGATCCTGGCCGGCCTCTCCGTCGGCTTCGAGTCAGCGGTCTACACGACGCTGGTGATCGGCGCGGCCGTCTTCGGTGCCTACCTGCTCGGTGGCGCGACGCTGACCGTCTCGCTGTTCGCCGTGGCGCTCGCCGGCACCGGTCTGCTGACCACGGTCGGCGTGATCGTGGCCATGGACACCTTCGGTCCGGTCTCCGACAACGCCCAGGGCGTTGCCGAGATGTCCGGCGACGTGAGCGAAGAGGGCGCGAAGATCCTCACGGACCTCGACGCCGTCGGCAACACGACCAAGGCGATCACCAAGGGCATCGCGATCGCGACCGCCGTGCTCGCCGCGACCGCGCTGTTCGGCTCGTATGCGACCTCGGTGTTCGATGCGCTGGCTGAGGCCAACCCCACGGTGGACGAGCAGATGTTGCTCGACTTCAGCGTGTTCAACCCCGCGGTGATCGTGGGCGTCCTTCTCGGCGCCTCCGTGGTGTTCTTGTTCTCCGGCCTGGCCATCAACGCCGTCGCTCGCGCGGCCGGCGCGGTGGTCTACGAGGTGCGCCGCCAGTTCCGGGAGATCCCCGGCATCATGGAGGGCACCGGTCGTCCGGAGTACGGCAAGGTCGTCGACATCGTCACCAAGGACTCGCTGCGTGAACTGATCACGCCGGGCATCTTGGCGGTGCTGGCCCCCGTCTCGGTCGGCTTCGGCCTCGGCGTGACCGCGTTGGCCGGATTCCTCGCCGGCGCGATCGGCGCCGGCACCTTGATGGCGGTCTTCCTGGCCAACTCCGGTGGAGCCTGGGACAACGCCAAGAAGTTGGTCGAGGACGGTCACCACGGTGGCAAGGGTTCCTCGGCCCACGAGGCGACGATCATCGGTGACACCGTCGGTGACCCGTTCAAGGACACCGCCGGTCCGGCCATCAACCCGTTGATCAAGGTGATGAACCTGGTCTCGCTGTTGATCGCCAGTGCCGTGGTCTCGATGAGCGTCGGCGACGACCAGCACGACGGGATCCGCATCGCGATCTCGTTGGTCGCGGCCGGGATCATCGTGGTGGCGATCTACGTCTCCAAGCAGCGTGAGGTCACCCTGGGTGACGACCAGCCCGCCGCTGCGGCGCCGAGCGCCAGCGCCTGAGGCACCTCGCAACACCGCTGAGCACCACTCCCGCTGGCCCGCCCGTGATTCACGGGCGGGCCAGCGTGTTTTCTCGTGGGCCACGCGGACCCGCCGCGCGTGCCCAGATCGGGCCGCCTGGAGGCGTCAAGGCAGCCGCAGATCCGCGGACGCGCTACCGTGTGCCGCCGTGAGCCCTTCCAGGCTCTCTTCCCCCAGATCAAGAGGCAGCAGGCAGCACGTGGCGCACAAGTTGGTGATCGTCGAGTCCCCGGCCAAGGCACGCACTATCAGTGGGTACCTCGGCGACGGGTACGTCGTCGAGTCCTCCATCGGGCACATCCGTGACCTGCCCCAGAGCGCCGCCGAGACACCGGCCAAGATCAAGGACAAGTCGTGGGGCCGGCTGGCGGTCGACGTAGAGAACGACTTCGAGCCCTACTACGTGGTGCCCCGCGACAAGAAGCAGCACATCTCCAAACTCAAGGGCCTGCTCAAGGACGCCGACGCTCTCTACCTCGCCACCGATGAGGACCGTGAGGGAGAAGCCATCGCCTGGCACCTGCTCGACGAGTTGAAGCCCAAGGGCATCCCGGTCCACCGGATGGTCTTCCACGAGATCACCAAGTCGGCCATCCAGGCGGCGGTCGAGAACCCGCGCGAGATCAACGAGGACCTCGTCGAGGCCCAGGAGGCCCGTCGGATCCTGGACCGCCTCTTCGGCTACGAGGTCAGCCCCGTGCTGTGGAAGAAGGTCATGTCCGGCCTGTCCGCCGGGCGGGTGCAGTCGGTCGCGACCCGCCTGGTCGTGGACAAGGAACGCGAGCGGATGGCGTTCCGCGTGGCGTCCTACTGGGACCTCGAGGGAACCTTCGACGCCGGCGCCAACAAGGACCCGCGGATGTTCCCGGGCAAGCTCTATTCGATCGACGAGATGCGCGTCGCCAGCGGCGCCGACTTCGGCCAGGACGGCCACCTCAAGGACAAGAAGGGCGGCCGGGTCCACCTCGACCGCGCGGCCGCCGAGGGCCTGGTTCAGGCACTCTCCGACACAGCCTTCGAGGTCCGCTCGGTCGAGGCCAAGCCCTACAAGCGTCAGCCGTACGCGCCGTTCCGCACCACCACGCTCCAGCAGGAGGCCAGCCGCAAGCTCGGCATGTCGGCCTCGGTGACGATGTCGGTCGCCCAGCGGCTGTATGAGAACGGCTTCATCACCTATATGCGTACCGACTCCACCACCTTGTCGGGCTCGGCGATCAACGCCGCCCGCACCCAGGTGCAGGAGCTCTATGGCGCCGAGTACCTGCCGGACGCCCCGCGCACCTATGCCAGCAAGGTCAAGAACGCCCAGGAGGCCCACGAGGCGATCCGCCCGGCCGGCGAATCGTTCCGCACCCCCGCGCAGACCGGCCTGACCGGCGAGCAGTTCCGGCTCTATGAACTCATCTGGATGCGCACCGTCGCCTCCCAGATGAAGGACGCCGTCGGCCAGTCCGTCTCGGTGCGCATCGGCGGTGTCGCCTCCGACGGCCGCGACGTGCTCTTCTCGGCCAGCGGCCGCGTCATCACCTTCCACGGGTTCCTCAAGGCCTACGTCGAGGGCACCGACGCCGGCAACCGCAGCGACGACGACCAGGTTCCGCTGCCAGAGCTCGCCGAGGGCGACCCGATCAGCGCCGCCGCGCTCAACGCGCTGGGCCACGAGACCAAGCCGCCGGCCCGCTACACCGAGGCCACGCTGATCAAGGAACTCGAGGAGCGGGAGATCGGGCGCCCCTCGACCTATGCCTCGATCATCGGCACGATCATCAACCGCGGCTACGTCTACAAGAAGGGCACCGCGCTGGTGCCGGCCTGGATCGCGTTCTCCACGATCCGGCTGCTCGAGGAGCACTTCCCTCGCCACATCTCCTATGAGTTCACCGCCTCGATGGAGGACGTCCTCGACGACATCGCCGGTGGCCGCAAGGACCGTGTCACCGAGCTCGGCGAGTTCTACTACGGCTCCGAGCGGGTTCAGGGCCTGCACCCGCTGATCACCAACCTCGGCGAGATCGACGCCCGCGAACTGGCCACGTTCCCGATCGGCGACCCCGCGCTGGGCATCAACCTGCGCGTCGGGCGCTACGGCCCCTATCTCGAAGGTCCCGACGACGAGGGCAACCCGGCCGCCAAGCGCGCCAACGTCCCCGACGATCTGCCTCCCGACGAGCTCACCCTGGAGAAGGCGAAGGAACTCTTCGCCAACCCAGCCGGCGAAGAGGTCGAACTCGGCGTGCACCCCGAGACCGGCCTGCGGGTGGTGGCCAAGAACGGCCGCTACGGCCCCTACGTCACCGAGCAGTTGCCCGAGGACGCACCCAAGAACGCCAAACCGCGCACCGGGTCGCTCTTCAAGTCGATGACCCTCGACACGATCACCATGGACGACGCCCTCAAGCTGCTGTCCCTGCCCCGCGTGGTAGGTGCCGACCCCGAGTCGGGTGAGGAGATCACCGCGCAGAACGGTCGTTATGGGCCCTACCTCAAGAAGGGCACCGACTCGAGGTCGCTGACCGAGGAGGACCAACTCCTCACCATCACCCTCGATGAGGCGCTCAAGATCTATGCCCAGCCCAAGCAGCGCGGGCGGGCAGCAGCCGCCCCGCCGCTGAAGGAACTCGGCAACGACCCCGTCTCCGGCCAGCCGGTGGTGGTGAAGTCGGGCCGCTTCGGTGAGTACGTCACCGACGGCGAATACAACGCCACCCTGCGCAAGGACGACACCGTCGAGTCGATCACCCTCGAGCGGGCCGCCGAACTCCTCGCCGACCGCCGGGAGCGCGGCCCGGCCAAGAAGGCCGCCAAGAAGACCGCGAAGAAGACGGCCAAGAAAGCCACGAAGAAGTCGGCTGCCAAGAAGACCACCAAGAAGGCTGCGACCAAGAAGTCCTGAGCGTGGTCTGGTCACCGCACCAGGGTGATGAACACCAATCCGTCTTCGTTTAACAGCGCGAGCCGATCGCCGTCTTTGAAGACCCCTCGTGCGCGCAGCATCAGATTCGCGAGATTCGAGTTGTCTTGCGTTTTCGGGCCTGCTGGGCACCGCGAGCCACTCGAGAGCAAGGGGTCCCAGTGGCGGAAGCGGCCAGCCTCAAGGGTGAACCCACCGCTGACGAAGTAGCAACCGCTCTCGCCCCGCCATGTTCCATCTGCGAAGGTCATGGTCATGGATTCTGGGGTGACCGCATCCCGGGGGGATCCGAACTGGTCCTGTTTGCCATCGAGGCCGAACTGAAGCATCCCGCTCACCCCCCACTCCCCTGCTAGGTCGGCTGGGCCGGACTCGGTCGGATTGACAGTGCTGCCGAGGGATCCCGGCTCGGGATCGGGTCCTTGTTCAACCCGATCGTCAGTCACGATCACGTCGACGCACATCTCGCGCGCGGCGTTGGCGGTGCAGAGTTCATAGGACCCCGGGATGGCAACCTCGGGGATGATGACGCGATCCGGTCCGGGACCACCCACACCTATGTCCACCGTCCCTCGATTCTTAGTCGACCAGGATGGCTGCCGGTTCTCGCTGGCTCCGTCGGATGTGAGGAAGTACGTGTGCACTGGGATGCCACCCTGCGGCCCGAGGAGAGTGAATGCGATTCCGCGCCCCTGCTCGGTCGGGAAGTTCAGCGAGACGATCTCTCCTGGTCGTGCCACTGGGGGCACGACGTTCATCGGGCCGCGCTCGGCCTCCCGGACGATGGTCCCCACTCGTTCCAACGTCACAGAGGTGTCACGACGGACCACA
>JBFIDC010000196.1:0-6488 GCA_041581495.1 Nocardioides sp.
CCTGCGCGTAGTCGGTGACCGCTCCCAACACGTGGTCGCGCAGCCACGGCACCCCGGCGAACAGCCGCTGGTGGGCGGCCTCGCGCAGCGCCAGATAGAGCAGCACGTCGTCCTCGGAGACATCGAGTCCCTCGGCGAACTTGGCCACGTTGGCCGGCACCAGTGCGGCCCGGCCGGGGGTGGCCAGGGGGATCCCGATGTCGGAGACGCTGAGGACCTCGCCGGCGAGCGTGCCCAGGCCCGACCCGACCTGGTTGGCCAGCAACGCGCCGATGGCCTTGCCGAGGATGCCGAGGATGGGTGCAGCCTGCGCCTGCGCCTCCTCGGGCAGGGCGGCGCTCATCGCGCCGATGGACTGCTGGGCGACCGGTTCGACGAGGACCTTCCAGACATCGGTGGTGTTGACCACCCAATCCGCCCGGCTCCAGGCCGTCGCGGTGGTCACTCCCGAGGGGAACCCGGTGGTCTCATCGAGCCAGTGGTCGGCCAACTGGACCGCGTCGGCCACCCGGGCCTGCTGCGCGGCCGTGGGTGTCGGATCCGGGGTGGCCGCGACCGTCTTGCGAGCCAGGTCGAGCGCGACATCCCAGTTGAGCGGGCCGTCGTAGGGCTGCAGGAACGACTGCAACTGGCCCAGGAGTTGGTTGAGGTCGGGCATCTGGCCGCCCGACCCGCCCGCGAGCCCGCCGAGCCCGGCCAGGCCCTGGCGGAACATGTCTTCGAACGGGGTGCCGCGGAAGGGGTTGTTGTCGTCCCCAGCGCTCTCGCCCGGGACCTCGTCGGGATCGGTTGCCATGCCTCAACCGTACGCATCGGCGACAACGCACGACACCGAGTCGCCCGGGGGTTCGCTCACGGCGAACCGACCCACTCCTCGGTCCCGTCGGTGAAGCGTTGGTGCTTCCAGATCGGCACCTCGGACTTGAGGGTGTCGATCAGTGCCCGCGAGGCGTCGAAACTGGTGCCCCGGTGCGCGGAGGCGGTGGCGACCACCACCGCCGCGTCCCCGATCGCCAAGGCCCCGGTGCGGTGGATCGCCGCGAGGGCGTGCACGTCGTACTCGTCGGCGATCCGCTGGCAGACCTCACGCAGTTTGTCCAAGGCGGTGGGGTGGGCCGAATAGTCGAGCCCCACCACACCCTTGGCGCCGTCGGCGGTCTTGTCGTGGTCACGTACCCGCCCGATGAACAGTGTCAGCCCACCCGATGCGTCGTCGGCGAGCGCGTCGAGCACCTCGTTGACATCAAGGGCCGTCTCGCGCAGCCCGACCAGGCGCACCTGCGACACCGACCGCGCCCCCGACTCTGGGGTCGCCTGCGGCGTGGGCTCCGTCATGGCGGCGAGACTAATCCCTACCGTGGCCAGGTGGAGATCCTGCTGTGGCTCGTGCCCCCCTTCCTCGTCGCCCTGCTCGCGATGGCCTGGGTCGGCTGGGTCAGCCGTGAGGGGCGTGGCGCCGTCGACGCCGACGAGGCGGTCCGGCGCATGGGCGTGGCGTTGGAGAAGGATCCGCCGCCGATCTGGGCGACCGACTCGACCCAGCAACCGCGGACGCGGTCGACCGGAGTCGCGATCCGCCGGCCCGAGAGGTGAGGGCTGAGAGGTGAGGGCCCGACAGGTGAGGGCCCGAGAGTCGTTGAGGTCCTGACCGCGTCCGGATCCCTTGGGCTCGAATGAGAGAGTTCAGGCCATGACCCAGCGCACGATGGCCGCGGTGTCCGCCATCGTCCTGCTCGGAATACTGATGCTGACCGCGGTGGTCTTCCCGGTCCCGTTCGCGACCTACAGCCCCGGACCCACCTTCGACGTGCTCGGTGAGACCGACGGCGCCGAGATCATCCAGGTCAATGGGGCCAAGGTCTATCGCGACGACGGCGAGATCATGATGACCACGGTCTCGGTCTCTCGCGAGGGCGTGAACAAGAACATCTTCGAGGTCCTCGGTGACTGGATCGACCCCGACGCCGCCGTCTATCCCTATGACGTGGTGCACCCGCCGGGCAGCACCCGGAAGGGCGAAGAGATCGAGGGTCAGATCCAGATGGTGTCGTCGCAGGACAACGCCGTCGCGGCCGCGTTGCGCGAACTGGGCTACGACGTCGAGCCGGCGCTCCAGGTTCTCTCCATCGGTGAGGGCACCCCGGCGGACGGCGCACTCGCGGTGCGCGACATCTTCGTCTCCGTCGACGGGGTGGCGCTGACACCCGATGCCGACGGGCAGAAGACGCTGCTGGACGCCATCAAAGGGGCCGAGGACGGTCAGCAACTCACCTTCGTGGTGTTGCGCGACGGCCAACGGGAGACGGTGAAGGTGGGCACCAGGGAACTGGTCGACGACGACGGCTCCGCGCGCCGTCAGATCGGCATCACCTTGGGGTTCGGATTCATCTTCCCGTTCACGGTCGCGGTCAACATCAGCGACAACATCGGCGGCCCGAGTGCCGGACTGGTCTTCTCCCTGGCCATCTATGACACCTTGACCCCGGGGTCGTTGACCGGCGGCAAAGAGGTCGCCGGCACCGGCGAACTGGACAGCGAGGGCAACGTGGGGCCGATCGGTGGGATCGAGCAGAAGATCGCCGGAGCGCGCGATTCCGGTGCCGACCTGTTCCTGGTGCCCGCCGCCAACTGCGCCGACGCCTTGAGCGCCGACGCCGGCGACATGCGACTGTTGCGCGCCGAGACGATGCCGCAGACGCTGGCCGCTGTCGAGGCGTGGGTGGCCGACCCCAAGACCGACCTTCCCAGTTGTGAGGATGCCGCGTGAGCGACCCCCTGGCTTCACTCGACGCCGACCCGGCCCTGGCCGCTGTGGTCCTCGAGATCGAGTCACACACCGCCGAGGGCGGGTGGGACCAACCGGCCCGGCTCTATGCCCTGGTCTCCACCGCAGACCTCGCCCGCCGAGAACCGGACCTCGCCGCGGCGATGGGGCTCGACGCCGCCTCGGCCGCCGGGTCGATGACCCCGATCGAGCAGGAGCAGTTGCCGACCGGACAGATGCTGGAGGAGGCACTGCTCGGCATCGTCTGGCCCGACGGTGTCGTGGGGTGTGCGGCGGTGGTGGAACGGCTGGTGTTGCCTCCCGGGGTCGATCACGACGTACCCGAGGACCCGCAGGAGGCGGCACGGTTCGCCCGCGAGCACCCCGACCGCCAGGAGGTCCGCATCGTCGCCGGTGTCACCCGCGGCGGCTCCGCCTACTCCGCGCTGCGGATGCGTGCCCACGACGACGCGTCCTCGGTGGTGGGCGGCCCCGACCTGGTGCCGAGCCTGACTAGGTTGTTGCGTGCGACCCTGCACACTGAAGATCAGATGGAATCAACCGAGGATGAGGCGTGAGCGAGCTATTTGACGACGACCCCCGCGAGGCTGCACCCCAGGAGCCGCCGCGGACACGTTCGCGCGCCCTGCTCATCACCGCAGTGGTGTTGGTCTTCGCGTTCTTCGGGTTGAGCACCTTCGCCAGCATCTACACCGAGCGGTTGTGGTTCATCGACGGCGGCTTCGGCTCGGTGTTCAGCACCCTGCTGTGGACCCGGGTCGGGCTCTTCCTCGCCTTCGGCCTGCTGATGGCCATCGTCGTCGCGGTCAACATCGTCATCGCCTTCCGGTTGCGGCCGTTGTTCTACCCGCCCTCGCCCGAGCAGGCCGGCCTCGACCGCTACCGCCAGGCGATCACCCCGATGCGCACCTGGTTGGTGCTCGGCATCGCGACGCTGCTGGGCTTGTTCGCCGGGACCTCGGCGTCGGGGGAGTGGCGCAACTTCCTGCTGTGGCGCAACAGCGTCCCCTTCGGCACCAACGACCCCTACTTCGACCGCGACATCAGCTTCTTCGTCTTCGAACTGCCGTGGCAGCACTACCTGGTCGACGTCGTCATGGCCATCACCGTGGTCTCGCTGATGGCCGCCGCGGTCGTGCACTACCTCTATGGCGGCATCCGTCTCCAGTCGCCCGGCGACCGCCTCAGCGGTGCCGCCCAGGCGCAACTCTCGGTGCTGCTCGGGGTCTTCGTGTTGGCCAAGGCTGCCGACTACTGGCTGGACCGCTACGACCTGGTGCACAAGTCGGGATCGCTGCTGACCGGCGTCACCTTCACCGACGACAACGCGGTGCTGCCGGCCAAGAGCATCCTGATGGGGATCGCGCTGATCTGTGCGGTGCTGTTCTTCCTCAATGTGTGGCGGCGTACCTGGCTGTTGCCCTCGATGGGACTGGCGTTGCTGGTGCTCTCGGCGATCCTGCTCGGGCTGATCTGGCCCGGCATCGTCCAGCAGTTCCAGGTCAAGCCGACCGAGGCCGACAAAGAGTCCGAATACATCGCCAAGAACATCGAGTCCACCCGCGCGGCCTATGACATCGCCGACGTCCAAGAGGAACGCCTCACGCTCAGCGAGAGTGCGGCCGCGTTGGGCAGCATCGCCGGCCAGGTCAGTTCGGTCCCGCTGATCGACCCGCAGTTGGTGCGTCAGACCTTCGAGCAGAACCAACAGGCTCGCGCCTACTACACCGTCGCCGACGTTCTCGACGTCGACCACTACGAGATCGGCGGCGTCGACCGCGCGTTGGTGGTCGGGGTTCGTGAGTTGTTCCAGAGCGGCATCAAGGGCAGCGACCAGAACTGGCTCAACCTGCACACCGTCTACACCCACGGCAACGGCATCATCGCCGCCTACGCGAACCAGCGCGACAAGGCCAACCGGACCCCGGCGGTCGACGACGGCGAGGACGACGACCGCACCGAGTGGGCCGAGGGCAACGCCGCCGACCAGAACGACCTCGCGACCGCGATCGGCGGCTTCGAGGACCGCGTCTACTTCGGCGAGAGCAGCCCCGACTACTCGGTGGTCGGCAAGGCCAGCCCCGACGCCACCGACGTCGAACTCGATCTGCGGCGCTCCACCTCAGGTGCGCCCGCCGTCGAGGGAGACGAGGACGCCGAACCTCAGAACAACGAGCCCACCACGACCTATGACGGGGCCGGGGGAGTGCCGGTCGGTTCGACGTTCCGCAAACTCCTCTATGCCATGCGGTTCGGCTCCACGAACTTCCTGCTCTCCCAACGTGTCAACGAGAACTCCGAGGTGCTCTATCACCGCGACCCGAGCGACCGGGTCCGCAAGGTGGCGCCGTGGCTGACCATCGATGACGACGTCTATCCCGCGATCATCAAGGGTCAAGACGACGAGCCCGGCCGGATTGTGTGGGTGGTCGACGGCTACACCACTACTGACCGCTACCCGGGTTCGGAGCGCGAATCGTTCGCCACGATGACCAACGACGCCTACCAGGAGGACACCGGTCTGCGCACCCTGCCGACCGATGAGATCAACTACGTGCGCAACGCGGTCAAGGCGACCGTCGATGCCTACGACGGCACCGTGACGCTCTATGAGTGGGACGAGTCCGACCCGATCCTCAAGGCCTGGCGGGGTGCCTTCCCGGGCACGGTCGTGGACAAGTCCGAGATCCCCGACGAGTTGCTCGAGCACCTGCGCTACCCCGAGGACCTCTTCAAGGTGCAGCGCTACCAGTACGCGCGCTACCACGTCACCGACCCCGACCAGTGGTTCCAGGGCAACGACCGCTGGGAGGTCCCAGAGGACCCCAACCAGAGCAGCGCCCTGCAGGCGCCGTACCGGATGTTCGTGACCAAGCCCGGCGAGTCGGTCTCCTCGGCAACGACCACCCCCACCCAGACGTGGTCGCTGGCCTCGGTCTTCGTGCCGTTCGACCGCAAGAACCTGGCGGCCTACGTCTCGGTCGACTCCGATGCGACCTCGGACACCTACGGCGTGATGCGGGTCATCGACGTGCTCGATGATCAGACCCAAGGCCCCGGCCAGGTCGCCAACGCGATGCGCGCCGACTCTGCTGCTGCCGATGTGTTGGCGCCGCTGAGGCAGGCCGGCAACACGATCACCTACGGCAACGTGCTGACGATCCCCGTCGGTGGTCGGTTGCTCAATGTCGAGCCGGTCTATGTGCAGTTGCCCAACGCCAACGGGTCGTATCCGATCCTGCGGTTCGTGCTGGTCTCCTACAACGGCCAGCCGGGCATCGGTGAAACGCTGATCAAGGCGCTGAGCTCGGCTCTCGGTGTCGCAGCGCCCACCGAGCCGACCGATCCCACCGATCCGACCGACCCGGGTGACCCCGGGGAGCCGACCGGCACCGTGAACGAGCAGATCCAAAAGCTGCTCGATCGGGCCCAAGCCGCCTTCGACGCCGCCGACGCCGCACTGGCCGACGGCGATCTCGGGACCTACCAGGCCAAGGTCAAGCAGGCCCAGACCCTGGTGGGCAAGGCACTGGCTCTCGCCGACCAGCGCGACGCCGGGGAGTAGTTGAACCCAACCCCGATTTGAACGCCGGCACCACTGTCCCGTACGGTTGTCTTCACCGACGCGGGGTGGAGCAGCTCGGTAGCTCGCTGGGCTCATAACCCAGAGGTCGCAGGTTCAAATCCTGCCCCCGCTACAAAG
>JBFIDC010000197.1:0-6484 GCA_041581495.1 Nocardioides sp.
ACCGGGATGCCCGCCCCGGTGATGACTTCAGCGGTGTCGCGGGCGAAGTCGTCGCTGCGGTGCCGGGCGTCGTAGCCGACCACCACCGGGCCGACCGCTCCCTGCTGCTTCAGGTAGGCGGCGAGTCCCGCTGCCGCTCGGCTGACGACCACTCGGTTCATCCGGTTCGGGCCGGCGCCCACCGCGCCCCGCAGTCCGGCTGTCCCGAACTCGAGGGTGCCGTCGAACCGGTCGGCCAGGTCGGCCGCGGCATCCGGGTCCCCGCCCTCGACGGCGGCGATCAACTCCTGGAGTTCATCGCGGGAGATGGGGTCGGGGTCGTTGGCGATCCACTCTCGAGCCTGTGCCAGGACCTCCGTGTTGACCTGCGATGACGTCATCCCCGCACGGTAGCCCCCGACGTCCCTGCTCGATAGAGGACATGTCGACGGCGAGATTTGATTAGCAAGGGTAATGAGTTAGGCTAAGTACATGCCCAGTGTTGAACGTGTATCGCGCACCGACGCTGGTCTCGCCTCGGAACTCCGGCTCGCGGTCATGCGCCTGCGTCGGCGGCTCACCACCGAGCACGACCCCGACAACGAACTCAGCGTGGCTTCGATGAGCGTGCTGGGGGCGCTGTTCCGGCACGGAGACCTCACGGTCGGCGACCTCGCGGCCCTCGAACGGGTTCGGGCGCCGAGCATGACCCGGCACGTCAACGCGCTCGAGGTCGAGGGTTGTGTTGTCCGGCGTCCGCACGAGAGCGACGGGCGCGTGGTGATGGTTCACCTCACCGATGAGGGCCGCGACCGAGTCGTGGCCGACCGGCGGCGGCGTACCGAATGGTTGGCCTGCCGGCTGCGTGATCTGACTCCCGAGGAGCGCGACGTGCTCCGCGCTGCCGCTCCGCTGCTGCAACACCTCGCTGATACCGAATGAGTCCTGAGAACAGTCCGACCTTCCGGGCGCTACGACATCCGAACTTCCGGCTCTACCTCGCAGGCAGCGTCATCTCCAACACCGGCACGTGGATGCAGCGGGTCGCCCAGGACTGGTTGGTCCTCAGCCTCCCGGGCACCGGGGGATCTGAGCTGGGCATCACGACGGGTCTTCAGTTCCTGCCGATCCTGCTGCTGGCGCCGTACGCCGGCGTGATCGCCGACCGCTTCCCCAAGCGGATTCTGCTTCAACTGACGCAGCTGAGCATGGCGCTGAGTTCACTCGGACTCGGAGCCATCGCGGTCAGCGGCCATGCCGAGGTGTGGATGGTCTATGCGCTCTCCTTCCTCTTCGGCGTCGGTGCTGCCTTCGACATGCCGGTGCGGCAGTCCTTCACCTCCGAGATGGTCGGCCGCGGCGACCTCACCAACGCGGTCGGTCTCAACGGCGCCGCGTTCAACCTGGCGCGCCTGGTCGGGCCGGCGAGCGCGGGTCTGCTGATCGCGGTCCTCGGCGGGGGAGCCGAGGCGGCCGGCTGGGTGATCCTCCTCAACGGGATCTCGTTCTTCGCCGTGATCTGGCAGTTGCGCCGGATGGATCTCACGCTCCTGCATCCGTCGGTGATCCAACCTCGAACGCCAGGGATGCTGCGTGACGGTGTTCGCTATGTCCGCTCCCAGCCCCGGATGGTCCTCGTCCTGGTGCTGGTCTTCTTCGCCGGCACGTTCGGCATGAACTTCCAGATCACCTCGGCCCTGATGGCCACCGAGGTCTATGGCAAGGGCGCCGGCGAGTTCGGCGTCCTCGGCTCGGCGATCGCCGTCGGCTCGCTGACCGGTGCGCTGCTCGCGGCTCGACGGCCCGCCATCCGACTGCGACTGCTCGTGGTGGCCGCGGTCGGCTTCGGCGTCGCCGAGATCTTTGCGGGGCTGATGCCCAGCTATCTGACGTTCGCGATCTTCTCCCCGGTGATCGGTCTGTTCATCATCACCCTGCTCAACTCGGCCAACGCGACCATGCAGTTGGAGTCGGACCCGGCCTACCGCGGGCGGGTGATGGCGCTCTATATGACGGTGGTCATGGGCGGTACGCCGCTGGGTGCGCCGTTCATCGGAGCGGTCGGCGAGCAGTTCGGTGCTCGATGGACGCTGATCATCGGAGGTGCGCTGGTGCTGTTCGGCGTCGCCGTCGCGCTGCTGGTCTTCCAGCGGATGACTGGTCTTCTGGCTGGCCCTCAGGCTGGCCCTCAGGAGGAGCGGTCGAGCGCCGGACGGAAGAACGCCTCGGTGGCGAACGGTCCACCGACGGTGCTCGCCTCGACCGAGTCCTCCGATCCGGGCTGGATGTCGCCGGCGTAGGCCTCGGCGTCGTCCTGCGGGTCATAGCCCAGCGCGCGCCCGGCTTCGAGGTCCCACCAGGCGCGCGTGTTGGCCGAGATGCCATAGAGCACCGCATAGCCGGGCGCCGGCGTCGTCAGCGCCGCCTCGATCATGCGGACGCAATCGGCCGGCGAGAGCCAGGTGGCCAGTTGTCGCATGGATGCCGGGGCCGGGCCGAACGAACCGATCCGGCAGGACACGGCGTCGATCCCGTAGCGGTCCGCGTAGAGACTCATCACGGCCTCGGCGGCCACCTTGGCCACGCCATAGAACGTGTCCGGTCGCGGGCGGTGTTCGACGCTCAGGTCGCCCTCGGCCGGTCGAGGGGTGCGACCGACGGCGTGGTTGGAGCCGGCATAGACGAACCGGCGTACGTCGTGCTCGACCATCGCGTCGAGCAGCGCGGCCGTGGTGAGCGTGTGGGAGGTCAGCGAGTCGGGGAGGGACAACTCGCCCGGATGCCCGGCCAGGTGCACGACGGCGTCGAGGGGCTCGGAGGCGAACACCTCGGCGACCGCGTCGGCGTCGGCGCAGTCGGCGGTGTGCCAGGCGAGGGCGCTTCCCGGCGGAGGCGGGAGGCGGTCGAGGGCGACCACCTCGTGACCGTTGGCGAGCAACCCGGCGGTCACCGCCCGGCCGATCGCGCCGCCGGCGCCGGTGACGAGAACCCTCACGCGTCGGCTCCGTCGGCTCCGTCGGTGGCGGTGAGTCGAGGCACGAGCCGACCCAGCAGGTCACCCATCCGCGTCGCAGCCGAGCGGCCAGCTTCGAGGACCTCTTCGTGATTGAGCGGCTTGCCACCGATGCCGGCGGCCAGGTTGGTGACCAGGCTGATGCCCAGCACCTCCATGCCGGCCTCGCGGGCGGCGATCGCCTCGAGGGTGGTGCTCATGCCGACCAGGTCCGCGCCCAGGATTCCGGCCATCCGCACCTCGGCCGGGGTTTCGTAGTGCGGCCCGGGGAACTGGACATAGACGCCTTCCTCGAGGCTCGGGTCGATCTGCTTGGCCAGGGCGCGCAGGCGAGCGCTGTAGAGGTCGGTGAGGTCCACGAACCGAGCCCCGGTGATGGGGGAGCGGCCCGTCAGGTTGATGTGATCGCTGATCAGGACGGGGGTGCCCGGTGTCCAGTGCTTCTTGAGGCCGCCGCAGCCGTTGGTGAGCACGATGGTCCGGCACCCGGCGGCAGCCGCCGTACGAACGCCGTGGACGACCGCATCGACGCCCTTGCCCTCGTAGTAGTGGGTTCGGCTGAGGAAGACCAGGACCTTGAGCCCGGCGACCTCGAGCGAGCGGATCTTGCCCGAGTGACCGGCCACGGCGGCTTCGCCGAACCCGGGGAGATCGGTGGCGTCGATCTCGGCGGTGGCCGGGCCGAGCGCGTCGACTGCCGGCAGCCAACCCGAGCCGAGCACCATGGCCACGTCGTGTCGGTCGACGCCGGTCAGGTCAGCCAGCTTCGCGGCGGCCTCTTCGGCCCTGGCGTACGGGGTCTGATCGTCCACTCGCCGAGCGTAGTGCGTGATCGGTTCTAGATTGGCTGCATGCTCGATCACTTCGGAATCAACTGCGCTGACCTCGACGAGGCAGCGGCCTTCTATGACGACGTGCTGGCGGTTCTCGGACACCGACGGCTCATGGACTTCGAGGTTGCCATCGGCTATGGCACCGAACAGCCTCAGTTCTGGCTCTCCACCTTCGAGGGGGTCGGTCCCAACCGAGAGGTCCACATCGCGTTCACCGCCCCCGATGTCGAGTCCGTGCGAGCCTTCCACCGCGCGGCCGTGGCACGTGGCGCCGAGTCGCTGCACGAGCCGCGCCTCTTCCCCGAGTACCACCCCGGCTACTTCGGCGCGTTCGTGCGCGATCCCGACGGCAACAACCTCGAGGCCGTGTGCCACACGGCGGCGCCTGACGGGCCGTAGCCTGCGCGGGTAGGAGTCACCGGGGCCCCGGTGACTCCGTCGCTTCCGGGCCAAGATCTTGCCCAGGAAGCGAAGGACTCGCGTGGGGAGCGCACGCGAGAGTCAGTTCGCTGCGATATCCACAAGTTGTCTTCGAGGCCTCAGATCGGGAGCTCATCTGCGGCACGGTGCTGTCCATGTTGCCCGAACGAGCCCCTGATGATCCCCGCCTGAGCCGGATCCATCTGCGCAAGGACTTGATCGCCTCCGGATTCGATGACAAGGGAATCCATCGCCTCGTGGCTGATGGAACCCTCCACCGACTGCGCTACGGGGCCTACGTGAACGCCGCTGCATGGCGAGCCTGCGATGAGGTTGGCCGGCACGGGCTGATCGCGCGTGCCGTGCTCCGTCGTGCCCAAGCAGATGTGGTCCTGTCGCATGTGAGCGGCCTCGGGGAGTGGGATGTCCCCATCTGGGATCAGGCCCTGGACGAGGTCCACGTCACCAGACTCGACCGGCGCGCGGGGCGTCGAGAAGCGGGGGTCTGTCAACACGAGGGGTTGCTCCGACCCGAGGACCATGTCGCACGCAACGGGGTCCTGGTCACCTCGCCCACCCGAACCGCGCTGGATTGCCTCAGCGTGCTCGATGTCGAGCACGGCATGGTGATCGTTGGCGATCTGCTGCATCGGGGACTGACCACCCCGGAGCAGTTGGCTGAGTGCGCGGCCTTCATGGAGCAGTGGCCGGGCAGCCTGAGGCATCGCGTCGTGCTCAAGCACGCAAGCGGACGGTGCGAATCCGTCGGCGAGCACCGCACGCTCTATCTGATCTGGCAGCAGGGCCTTCCCGCGCCGATCCCGCAGTACAGGGTCCTTCACCCTGTCACCGGCGAGTTGGTGGCCATAGTCGATTTCGCTTGGCCCGAACTGAACGTGTTCCTGGAGTTCGACGGCAAGGTCAAGTACGAGAAGTTGCTCAAGGACGGCGAGTCGCCCAGCGATGTCGTCGTTCGCGAAAAGCGACGCGAGGAGCTCGTGTCACGACTGACTGGCTGGCGCTGTGTCCGGATCGTTTGGGCCGATCTCTACCGGCCCGAGCAGACGGCCGCCGCGATCCGATCTGCATTCCAGCGTCAGTCCGTGGTCGTCTGACTGCGCTCGGGACCCTTCCCGCGCGAGTCGGCCGCTTCCCGGTCAAGATCTGGCCCGGGAAGCGACGGAGTCACCGGGGCCCCGGTGACTCCGTCATCCGTCGACAACCCCGCCCGGCGGGCGCGCTAGTGCCCGATCGAGCGGCAGGGGCGGGCCCGAATGGCGGCGACGTAGTCGGTGGGGGCGGAGGCGGCTTCGGCGGCGTTGGCGAGGACGCCGAGGTAGGAGGCCGAGGGGAGGCCGCCCTCGTAGGCGTCGAGCACATAGGTCCACGCCAGCGCCTCCCCGGTCATGGTGGCCACCCGGACCTTGGTCTTGCGATACAGCCCCGAGTCGGCGGACTCCCAACCATCGAGCAGGGTCTCGTCCTCGCGAGTGAGGTCATAGATGGCCACGAAGACCTGTTCGAAGGGGTCCTGGACGATCGTGGCCAGGGCGCCGTCCCACCCGTGCTCCTCGCCGCCGAAGGTCATCCGCCAGCCTTGAAGCCAGCCGGTCCCTTGCAGCGGCGAGTGTGGGCAGCGCTCGATCATCTGGGCCGGATCGAGGTTGGTGCCGTAGGCCGCATGGAGGGTCACGGCCCCAACACTAACGACGCGACTAGGCTGGCCGGGTGACCTCAGAGAACTCCTCCGACACGCATTTCGACGTCCTCGTGCTCGGCGCGGGCCCCGGCGGCTATGTCGCCGCCATCCGTGCGGCCCAACTCGGCAAGACCGCGGCTGTGATCGAGGAGAAGTATTGGGGAGGGGTGTGCCTCAACGTCGGCTGCATCCCGTCCAAGGCGCTGCTGCGCAACGCCGAGATCGCCCACATCATCACGCACGAGAAGAAGACCTTCGGGATCGAAGGCGAGGCCACCATGGGCTACGCCGCGACCCACCAGCGCAGCCGCGGTGTCGCTGAGTCCAGCGCCAAGGGCGTGCACTACCTGATGAAGAAGAACAAGATCACCGAGATCGACGGCTGGGGCACCCTGACCGGCCCCCAGGACGGCAAGCACGGTGTCTCGGTGGAGAAGGACGGTCAGAGGACCACCTACACCGGCGAGAACCTGATCATCGCCACCGGCGCCACCGTCCGGATGCTGCCCGACATGTCGCTGAGCGAGAACGTGGTCACCT
>JBFIDC010000198.1:0-6477 GCA_041581495.1 Nocardioides sp.
CGTCTCCAGCGCCACCACCCAGGCCGAGTCGATCAGGTCCAGTGGCGACGCCGAGAAGCAGCGCGAGGTCGCCAAACTGTCGTCCGAGGTCGACCGCCTGATCAAGCGCCGCGATGCGATCACGGCGCAGCTCGCGTCGTTGCGCGATGTCGTTGCGGGCTTCGGTGATGACGACTCCGAGTGAGTCGTCCGAGGTCCCACTGACTGAGGGGAAGGGCGAGGAGCCCGACTCGGCTCCGGAGGCCGACACCACGACGAGCGCCAAGACCGGCGCCACACCAGACCTGGGCGAACCCGGCCCACCCCTGGATCACCGGGCACCGCTCTATGTCGGCTTCGTCGGCGCTGCCGGTGCGCTGCTGGCGTTCTGGCTGGCGATGCACCTCAACGCGATCGCGCCCACCCTGTTGCTGATCGTGGTGTCCTTCTTCCTCGCCGCCGGGCTCAACCCGGCCGTGGAGTGGTTCGAAGGTCACGGCATGCGACGCAGCTATGCCGTCTTCGCGGTCATCATGACCGTGCTCGCCGCCATCGCCTTGTTCGTCTTGGCGATCGTCCCGGTCATCACCGACCAGATCGCCTCGATCACCTCCAACGCCCCCGACTGGCTCGACGAACTGCGCAACAACAAGTCGGTGCAGAAGTTCGACGACGAATACCAGGTGATCGACAAGATCCGCGACTACGTCACCGATGGCGACTTCCTCGGCACGATCTTCGGCGGCGCTCTCGGATTCGGTCTCGCTGTCCTCGGCGCACTCTTCAACGGCTTCATCGTCTTGGTGCTGACGCTCTACTTCCTGGCCTCCTTGTCGACCACCAAGTCCGCGCTCTACCAACTCGCGCCGGCCTCCCGCCGCAACCGAGTCAGCCGCTTGGGCGACTGGATCATCCGCAGCGTCGGCGGCTACGTCTCCGGCGCCTTCATCGTCGCGACCTGCGCGGGGCTGAGTTCGCTGGTCTTCCTGTTCGCCGTCGGCTTGGGCAAGTACGCCGTGGCTCTTGCGTTCGTGGTCGCTCTGCTCGACGTCATCCCGATGATCGGCGCCACGATCGGCGCGGTGATCGTCACCGCGATCGGCTTCGCGGAGGACCCCAAGATCGGGATCGCCTGCGTGATCTTCTATGTGATCTATCAGCAGGTCGAGAACTACGTCATCTACCCGCGGGTGATGTCGAAGTCGGTCGACATCCCCGGCGCCGTCACCGTGATCGCCGCCCTGACCGGCGCCGCCTTGCTCGGTGTGGTGGGCGCGCTGCTCGCGATCCCGACCGCCGCCGCCGTGCTGATGCTCACCCGCGAGGTCTTCGTGCGCCGACAGGACCTCCGCTAGCCCGCTGGCTCAGGCAGGCCGGCTCAGGCAGGGACAGGCTCGTCGTGCACCACGGAGCGCTCACCGGCTTTCACCGCAAGCACGCCGACCAGAATCAGCAGGCCGCCGAGCACCTGCATGCTCCGGGGGAACTCGCCCAGGAGGGCCCAGGCCCACAGGACGCCGGCCACCACTTCGGTGAGCGCGACGAACGAGGCCAGGCGCGAGCCCAAGCGGCGGCCGGCGGCGATACCGGTGACGTAGGCGATCGCCGCCGTCACCACGCCGAGGAGTGCGACCGGGACCACCCAGGACATGGTGTGCCCGGCGTAGGTCGTGGCCGCGTCGCTCGCGCGCATCGGCAGCAGACCCGCGAGCCCCAGGGCGCCCGTGGCGGTGGTGCCGATGACCAGGCCGGCAGTCGCCAGCACGATGGGGGGCAATCCGGTCTGGTCGTTGGCGGAGACCACGAAGTAGGCGGCGCAGCCGACCATCGCGGCCAGGGCCCACAAGACACCAACGGTGCTGAGTCCCGAACCGGAGAGCAGATCCAGGACGAGGACCAACCCGAGCGCGGCCACGCCAGCGCCGATCAGCGTCAAAGGCCCGGGGCGCTGTCCGTGGCGAAGCCACATCCACACCACCACGGCCGCCGGGGCGGTGTACTCGATCAGCAGCGCCGGGCCGACCTGCATGTGCTGGACCGCGGAGAAGTAGGCGAACTGCGCACCAGCGACCGCGAGCAACCCATAGAAGGTGATCAGTCCGAGGTTGCGGCGCAGCAGGTGCCAGCGCCCCTGCAGGGCGACCAGTCCGAAGGGCAGCACGATCAGTGCTGCGAGGCCGATGCGCACCAGCACGATCGCGCCGACGCTCCACCCGGTGTCGAGCAGACCGCGAGCCAGCGCACCCGACATGCCGAAGGTGGTGGCGGAGACGAGAGCGAGCACGAGACCCGTGCCGAGTCGCGAGCGAGGGGGGACACCCACGATTCGAATGTCATTGGTCAACGTGCTCATAGATCATGACGGTACGCGCGACGCGGTAAGATGTCAAAGTGGTATTCACTCATGACGCAGAGGTAGGCCTCCAAGCCGCGGTGAGCCTGATCAACAGCGCCGAGGAGCCCGACACCTTGGACACGATCGCCGAACTCGACGCGTTCCTCACCGAGGGCGGTTACGCCGGGCGGCGCGACCGTACGCGCGCGGAACTCGACGCCGTTCGCGCACTGCGACCTCGCCTGCGGGAGCTGCTGCTGAGCGAGCGTGATGACGCGGTGGTTCTGGTCAACCAGATGCTCTCCGATGCCCAGGCACTGCCTCAGTTGGTGCGCCACGAGCCCTTCGACTGGCACATCCACGCGGTCAGCCTCGACGAGCCGCTGGCCACCCGGATCATCGTCGAGACCGCGATGGCCATGATCGACGTGATCCGGGCCGATGAGATGTCGCGCCTGAGCGTCTGCGAGGACGAGAACTGCAACGGCGTGGTGCTCGACCTGTCCCGCAACCGGTCTCGACGCTACTGCTCGACGACCTGCGGCAACCGCAACGCCGTGGCGGCCTACCGAGCCCGTCAGTCGGACTGAGCAGGAGACTCCAGGAACCGGCGCAAGACCTCGAGGAAGACCTCTGGCTGCTCGGAGTGGACCCAGTGACCGGCCCCCTTGATCGTCACGCGCCGGTTGAACGGGAACAGTCGGTCCATGGCCGCCACATAGCCGTCGTCGACGTACGGCGAGTTGGCCCCGCCGACCCACAACACCTTGCCCGGATAGGTCGCGTCCGCGGCGAGCTCGCCCTCGGGCCAGTCGGTGATCGTGTCGAGGTCGCGACCGAGCACGTCGAGGTTGAGCAGCCAGCGCCACCCACCCGCCTCGCGACGCAGGCTCTGCAACAAGAAGCCACGAACCATCGGATTGGGCACCGCGCTCTGCAGGGCCGCATCGGCGTCGCCGCGACCCTCAAGGCCCTCGAGGTCGATCGCCTGCATGGCAGCGATGTAGGCCTCGAACTCCGCTGCATGGGGGTAGGCCACCGGGGCGACGTCGACCACCACGAGTCGCTCGACCAACTCCGGGTGCCGCAGCGCGAGCAGCATGGCCACCTTGCCGCCCATCGAGTGGCCGACCAGTGCGACCGGGTCCGCGCCCCCGGAGTCCCCCGAGAGCAGTTCGGCGACCCGATCGGCGTAGTCGAGGAAGTCGAAGCGTTCGCTGCGGGGCGAGTGCCCGTGGTCGGGCAGATCCACCAGCACGACGCGGTAGTCCTCGGCGAGGGCCTTGCCGATGCCGGTCCAGTTCTTGCCCTGGCCGAACAACCCGTGGCAGAAGACGACGCGAGGACCCGACTCCCCCATCTCGATCGTGTTCAGCACCACTTGCGCACCCCGTTCGCGGAGAGATCTCGATCACGCAGCACCACCGCGTGCGTGGCACCGAAGCCCGCACAGGTGGCGGCGAAGTCCTTACGCCGGTATTCGATCATCAGGACCTGGTCGGCGAAGTCGTCCACGTAGTCGCCGCACTCCTGGTAGCGCCCGCACTCCTCGGCCACCACGAAGTCATAGCCGACCTGGTGCCCGTCGAAGCCGGCCAGGTTCTTCTGCCCGGCGGCCAGCCCGGCGCGATGCGCTCCCCGGGTGAGGAGCCGGGCGAACTTCCGAGCGTGTTTGCGCTTGAGCAGGCCGCGGCTGCGGGTGAACGAATCGAGGTTGTCGAACTCGACCGCGTCGAAGCCGTCTGCGGCACACCCCGCTGTCCAGCGCGTCACGATCCGGGCGAGTCGCTTGCGTTTCTGACCGCTGCGCAGGTCCAGGAGCCACTCACCCCAGGCGGCATCGACCACCAGGCGCCCGCGACGATCACGCAGGAGGAGACCAGCCCGCTTCTTCCAGAACCGCTTCTGCGATGCCTGGGTCTGGAATCCGTTGACGTAGCAGATGTTGAAGCGACCGGCCTGCGGCTGAGCGTGGCGGTCACGGACGACGATGCCCACATGGCCGGGCGCGGCGACCGCGCCGCCGAGTTGGTAGTCGACATCGGTGTCCGACGGCAACGGCCCGACTTCGGTGTCGCCGCTCGCCGTCGAGTCGGTGAAAACGAGCACTGCGGCAATCACTGCGGCGATCACTGCGGCGAGCCAGGTCCTCACCGCTCGAACCTACCGCCGCGGGCCCCCTCGGGGCGTAACCGTGTCTGCTGCCAAGCGTTGAGACAACGAACCCTTCCGCAACCAGAGGAACACGATGCCCACGATTCGCACCCGGCTGCTTGCGCTCACCAGCGCTGTTGCGGCGACCACACTCGGCGTCTCGTCGATGGCGGCCACCCCCGCCTCGGCCGCGCCGCACCCGACCCACTCCACCGCGCTGGCGAAGGCCGTTGCGGCCGCCAAGCCCGGCCTGACGCGGCTGATCGCCCACGGCACGACCGCCGATCGGGCCATCGTCACCTTCAACACCACACCGTCCGCGGCCCAGATCGGCGCCCTGCGCTCCCTGGGCCTGGTCGTGCAGCCCCTCAAGACGCTGCCCATGGCCCTGGTCGCCGGCCCCACGGCCGCGCTGGTCCGCGCCGCCGAGATCGGCGCGGACGTCTACCCGAACGAGACGCTGTCCTACAGCGACACCGAGTCCTCCAACGCGATGTCGTCCTCGACCTACAAGGCCACGAAGCTGCGCGCCAAGGGGCTGACCGGCAAGGGCGTCACCGTTGGGGTCGTGGACTCCGGCTGCGACGGCACCCACCCCGACCTGGCCGACCACATCACCCACAACGTGACGTTGATCAGCCCCGAGTACCTCAACGCCGGCACCAGCCCCCAGATCGTGATTCCGATGGACCAGGGCCCCTACAACAACACCGACCTCGGCAGCGGTCACGGCACCCACGTCGCCGGCATCATCGCCGCCGACGGCACCTCCGGCCCGGACGCTCTGGGCGTGGCACCCGACGCCGACCTCGCGTGCTTCGCGATCGGCGCGGTCATCACCACCACAGCCGTGGTCACCGCCTACGACTACGCGATGTCACAGCCCAAGATGCTCGGCATCGACGTCTTCAACAACTCGTGGGGCAACAGCTTCCGTCAGTACGACCCCAAGGACCCGGTCAACGTTGCCACCAAGGCGGCAACGGCACGCGGCGCCACGGTCGTCTTCGCCGCGGGCAACGCCGGTGAGGAGAACGGCGAGGGCAGCACCAGTCCGTTCAACCAGGCTCCCTGGGTCATCTCGGTGGCTGCCGGCACGGTCAAGCGTGAGCGCGGCAGCTTCTCCTCCAACGGCCTGGAGTACGACAACGGCACCGCCGTACCGATCGGCGCGAACGGCCACACCGCGTTCCTCGGCGACCGGGTCGGCAACACCATCCCCGACATCATGGCGCCCGGTGTCTCGATCAGCTCCTCGTGCGACTCCACCGGCACCGTGATCGGGCCGTGCCCCGACCACGGCCAGACCAGCGCCTCGGGAACCTCGATGGCGTCTCCGCACATCGCCGGCGCCGCAGCGGTTCTCAAGCAGGCCAAGCCCAAGCTGTCTCCGATGCAGATCCAGCGAGCGATGACTGCGACCGCGACCCCGGTGCTCGAGGCCGGCAAGCGACTGCTGTCTTGGCAGGTCGGCTATGGCCACATCAACCTCGACAAGGCCGTCAAACTGGTCACGGCGAAGAAGAAGTGGAAGAAGAAGCTCCGCAAGG
This sequence comes from Nocardioides sp., assembly GCA_041581495.1. Taxonomy (GTDB): domain Bacteria; phylum Actinomycetota; class Actinomycetes; order Propionibacteriales; family Nocardioidaceae; genus Nocardioides. The sequence goes on from JBFIDC010000198.1 coordinate 6,019, forward strand.
CGCAGAAGAAGGCCACCCGCCGTCTGGCACGCGAGGACGCCTACCGCGTCGTCCGCTCCGACCTGTGGCAAGAGGACGCACCGGCACTGACGCTGGGCGGTTCCTACTCGGCCACGCACAAGGTCCGGGTGACCTCGGGCACCAAGGCGTTGAAGGTGACGGTGATCTATCCGTCCACCGGTCAGGTCTTCGGCAACTTCGCGCTCTACTCCGCGGTGGTCAAGGACACCTCGGGCAAGACCGTCGGTGAGACCACCAGCGACCAGTTCACCTCGGCGGGCCTGTCCAAGGTGCTCGTCAAGGGCCTCGCTCCCGGGGTCTACTCGATCGAGGTCAGCGGCGACTACGCCGCATCCGACCCCGACACCCTCGACAGCGACTCGCTCCTGGGTCGGGTCGTGTTCGTCCAGGCAGCACAGCTGGCCACGCGCTAACAACGCAGATCCCTCACAACAAGAG
>JBFIDC010000199.1:0-6423 GCA_041581495.1 Nocardioides sp.
AACGATCGGGGCTGCGGATAGGCGACGTCAACCCTGTCCTCGGGCCGAGGCACTACCAACCGAGCTGGCGCAACCGCGCGTCGCCGATCCCGAAGTGATGACCCACCTCGTGGATCACCGTCCGGCGCACCTGCTCGACCACGTCGGCCTCGCTGTTGCACATCGCGCAGATGGCGCGGTGATAGATCGTGATCTGGTCGGGCAGCGCGCCGGCGTAGAAGTTCGAACGACGGGTCAACGGGATCCCGCGATAGAGGCCCAGCAGGCCTCGGGGGCCCGCGTCGTGCTGCACAGTGACTGCCACGTTGCTCATGAGCTCACCGAGTTCGTCGGGCAACCCATCGAGGGCCTCGGTGACCATCTCTTCGAAACGCTCCGGCTCGACCTCGACCATGCGGCAAGTCTCCCGCCGCATCCAAACCGTCCCAGCCTCAACTCACCCGATCTCGTGACACCCGCTCCTGCCGAAGAGCGCGGTGGATCCGGGTCACCAGGTGGCGCGGATCAACCGCACTGATCCGTGCCGTCGCCTGATGCGTGCGGCCGGACGTACCTATCGCGGTTCGAACGCGAAAGCTCACGCTCAGAGCCGAGTTCGTTCCGGCCCATTGGTACGTCGGCCCACGAAGCGGCGTCCGCAGCCCGATCAGGCAGCGAGGCCGTGCGCCTTCTTGCGCGCCTGCTGCTGGAGCCGAGCGGCGGCGGCGCGGCGGACCTTGGGTCCCTTGGTCGACATGGCCCACAGCATCTTCAACTGCGAAGGCGCGTTCTTGACGTTGGTGGTCGCCAGCCAGCCGTTGGGCAGCGAGAGGCGAACGACGCGGTGCCAGGCGGAGTAGAGCTGCTGAGGCATCGGGGCCGTGCAGTAGTTCAGCTCGTACTTGTCGAACAACGCCTTCACCTTGGGCGCCACCTCGGCGTACCGGTTGGAGGGCAGGTCGGGGAAGAGGTGGTGCTCGATCTGGTGGGACAGGTTGCCGCTCATCACGTGCATGGCCTTGCCGCCGGAGATGTTGGCGGCACCGAGCATCTGGCGCACGTACCACTGACCGCGAGTCTCGTCCTCGGGGATCGACTTGCGCTCGAAGGTCTCCACGTCCTCGGGGAAGTGGCCGCACATGATGATCGAGTGGCTCCACACGTTGCGGACGATGTTGGCGGTGAAGTTGGCAGCCAGCGTCGGCAGGAAGCCACCGAACGGGATCGCCAGCGCCGGGTTGATCGCGTAGTCCTTGGTGGCCTGTTTGCGGATCTTGGTCAAGACCTTCTTGGCGTTGGCCTTGAACTCAGGACTCCGCTTCTCCTTGGGGATGCGCAGGTTGCGACCGAGCTCGAGGTCGTAGGCCGCGATGCCGTACTCGAAGAAGGTGGCGTTGACGAAGTTCCAGAACGGCTGGGCGAGGAAGAACGGGTGCCACTTCTGGTCCTCGTCGACGCGCATGATGCCGTAGCCGAGGTCGTTGTCCTTGCCGACGATGTTGGTATAGGTGTGGTGCACCTGGTTGTGCGAGTGCTTCCACTGCTCGGCCGGGGTCGCCATGTCCCACTCCCAGGTCGTGGAGTGGATCTTGGGGTCGCGCATCCAGTCCCACTGACCGTGCAGGACGTTGTGGCCGATCTCCATGTTCTCCAGGATCTTGGCGACCGAGAGGCCCACGGTGCCGAGGACCCACAGCGGGGGCAGCGCCGAGCCGAGCAGGACGGCGCGCGAGCCGAGTTCGAGGCGTCGCTGCACGGCGATCAACCGGCGGATGTAGGCGGCATCCTGCTCGCCGCGGCTGTCCATCACGTCTTGGCGGATGGCGTCGAGTTCGAGGCCGAGTTGCTCGATGTCTTCAGGGGTGAGGTGGGCGATCGGGTTGACGGGCTTCTTGGTGATGACGGTCATGGGGACTCCTTGGGGATGTCAGTGGTTGATCGAGCAGTCGCCGGCGGCGGCGTTGATGCAGGTCTGGATCGGGACGCCGGCCGGGTCGGTCTCCCCGGGGACGGCGCGGGTGATGGTGCCGTTGCGCAGGTCGCGGACGGCGCCGGACTTCATCGGCAGGACGCAGCCCATGCAGATGCCCATGCGACAGCCGCTGGGCATGAGGACGCCGGCTTCTTCGGCGACGTCGAGGATCGGCTTGGCGCCATCGGCGTCGAGCGTGGTGCCGTCGGCGAACGCGACGGTGCCCCCCTCGCCCGCCTCGACCAGCACGGTGCGGAACCGCTCGGTCGTCAGGGCCAACCCACGGGCGGCGTGGTGCTGCTCGAGCGCATCGAGCAGACCGGCGGGCCCGCAGGCATAGGCAAGTCGGTCATCGAGGTCGGGCACCAGGTCGATGAGGTGGTCGACGTCGAGCAGACCGTGCTGCTCGTCGTACCGCTCGATCAAGGTGATCCGGCCGGCTTCACCGTGGGCACGCAGTTCGTCGCGGAAGATCGCCGATGACTCGTTGATGTTGATGTGCACCAAGGTGATGTCCGAGGTTGCGGGCACCCGACGGGAGAAGAGGTTGCGCAGCATTCCGATGACCGGCGTGATGCCGGACCCGGCGGTGACAAGGAGCAGCTTCTCGGGCAGCGGCTGGGGCAGGACGAACTCACCCTCGGCCTGCTCGAGTTGAACCATCTCGCCGGCACCGGCGCGGTGCACGAGGTAGTTGGAGACCACGCCGTCGGGGATCGCCTTGACGGTGATGCTGATGCACCGGTCGGCGCGCGGTCCGTGGGTCAGGGAGTAGGTGCGCCACAGGCGGACGCCGTCGACGCTGATGCCGATGCGGACGTACTGGCCGGGCAGGTGTCCGTTCCAATCCCGGCTGGGCTTGATCACGATGGTGGCGGACTCAGCGGTCTCGGGGGTGACCGAGACGATGCGACCGCGCAGGTCGGCGCCGGCGCGCAGGGGGTGGAAGACGTCGAGGACGTCGTCGAGATCCAGGGGCGTGACCGCGGCGTCGGCGAGGCGACGCAGGCGGGAGCGCAGCGCAAGGCCCGCGGGGGCGGGGCGCGTGCTGGTGCTCGGCAGCTCGATGGTGGCCATGGCTCAAGTTTCCTGTATCCATGTGCGAGAATCCTGTCTGAATGACGTGAACGGCCACGTCACATTTGTTCGGTCAGAACAAAGGAAGGACGATCTCATGCCACCGCGCGAGCGTCGCCGGACGTCCCTGGGCCTCGACCTGCACCCCGACGCCGTCAATGCCATGCGCGAACAACTGCCCGACGTGGCAGACAAGGTCGTCGCCGCGGTCGTGGAGGAGGTGCCGAGCTATCGCGACGCCTTCGAGGGGCCGATGGGGCAGACCATCGGCAATGCGGTGCAACTCGCCCTCGGCGGGTTCCTCTCGCTGGCCAACCGCGGGCGCACCGAAGAACTGCGCACCCCCACCGCCCCGGCGGTCGAAGGCTCATACCAACTCGGGCGCGGCGAGGCACGCAGCGGTCGCTCCACCGACGCCCTCTTGTCCGCGTTCCGGATCGGCGCGCGGGTCTCGTGGCGCGAGATGGCCTCCACGGCCGTCGCGAACGGGTTGACCGCCGAGGCGCTCGCGGAGTTCGCGGGGCTCGTCTTCGCCTACATCGACGAACTCTCCGCGGCCGCGGTCGCCGGGCACACCGACGAGACCGAGACCACCGGGCGCGTCCGCCAGCGCCTGCTCGAACGGGTTGCCGCTCGACTCCTCGATGACGCCGCGCCGGAGGAGATCGCCGGGGCCGCCGAGCAAGCCGGATGGACGCCGCCCGCGACCCTGACCGCGGTCCTGGTGCCGGAGTCCCAGGTGCGGCCGGTGCTGGGTCTGGTCGCCGCCGGCACCATCCAGGCGGCCGAGGCCCCAGGTCTCGACGAGGGAGTCCTGCTCCTGGTGCCCGACGCCCACGGCCGCCGACGGCCCGCGCTGCTGCGCGTTCTGCGGGACCGTGGTTCGATCGCCGGGCCGGCGGTGCCCTGGCTGGAGGTGCGGGCGTCGGTGGATCGGGCGCTGCGAGCCCGCGCACTGGGGATCGACCTGGACACCGAGGCTCACCTGTCGCACCTGGTGCTCCACGCCGACGAAGCCGCGCTGGCCGACCTCAAGTCCCGCGCCCTGGCACCCCTGGCCGGACTGCGCCCGGCCACCGCCGAAAAACTCGCCGAGACCCTGCGCTTCTGGCTGCTCCACCACGGCCGGCGTGAGCAGGTGGCCGCCTCCTTGTTCGTGCACCCGCAGACGGTGCGCTATCGCATGGGGCAGTTGCGCGAGTTGTACGGCGAGCGCCTCGAGGACCCCGAGACGGTCCTCGAGTTGACGCTGGCCCTGGCCTAGCGAAGGCGGCCCGCCAAAGAATCTCCTTGAAAATCAAATCTGTCCTGGCGTCGGCGCCGGATACGGGGCATGGAGGACCTCCTCCTGACGCAACACCCGACCGACACGACCAAGGAGAGACACCATGAGCAATCCCCTCAGCCGACGCCTCACCGCCGTACTTCTCGGGTCGGGCCTCGCCCTCACCAGCACCATCGCCACCGCACCCGCCACCGCTGCGCCTTCGGAGAAGGTGGGAACCACCAGCCTCGCGGCCGTGCTCGGCGCCGACGGCCAGCGCCTGGACCGGAACTGGAACGACTTCGACATCGTCGAGGCCGCCGTCTATGCCGTCCTGGCCGCCAAGCCCGGCAGTCCCGTGGGCCTGCTTGCCGACGGCGACACGCGCTTGACGGCGTTCGTGCCGACCGACCGCGCGTTCCGCAAGTTCGTCCGCGGCATCAAGGGCTTCGCTCCCAAGACCGAGGCCAAGACGCTCAAGCAGGTCGTCAAGATCGCCGGCGACATCGACACCGTCGAGGCGATCCTGCTCTACCACGTGGTCGCCGGAAAGACGCTGACCGCCAAGAAGGTCGTGGCGGCCGAGGGCCAGAAGGTGCGCACCGCACAGGGTCGCGCCTTCCGCATCCACGTGGGCAAGGGCGGCGTCTTCCTGGTCGACAAGGACCGCAACGCGGCCAACCCGTACGTCAAGGTGCTCGACATCAACAAGGGCAACAAGCAGGTCGCCCACGGCATCAGCCGCGTGTTGCGCCCCGTGGACCTCTGAGTCCGCGGTTCACACCACCGATAGTCCCCGACAGGTCGGCACCGCAGAGTCGAACTCCGCGGTGCCGGCCTCGAGGTGTCGACCTCGCGGTTCCGACGCAACGACCCCCAGGTGGTCACCCACCGTGTCCGTAGGTTGATCACGTGAAGTCCGTCGCCGGTCTCCTCCTCGCGATCCTCGTGCTCTCAGGGTGCGCGGACGCCTCCGGCCCGACCGCCGACGCACAGGCACAGACTCCGGCGGCCTCGGCGAGCCCGACCGCCCCGGCGCCCTCCCCGGGGTCAGCCGACGGTCCGATCTATGTCGCCCTCGGCGACTCCTACACCGCGGCCCCCGGCGTGCCCGAGACCGATGACGACACCGGCTGCGGCCGATCCTCGAACAACTACCCCTCCCTGATCGCCGCCGAACGACAGTTGAACCTGATCGACGTCAGTTGCAGCGGGGCCGACACCCTCGCCCTGGTGGGCACCCAGCAGACCTCAGCGGGGCCGATCGCCCCGCAACTGCTGGCGATTCCCGATGACGCGGCCCTGGTGACGATGGGCATGGGCGGCAACGACGAGGGCCTGTTCCGCGACCTCGTCACCACCTGCTTGTCGGTGGCCGGCGAAGACCCGAGCGGTTCTCCCTGCCGCGATGCGATGGCCGAGGCCGATGGCGGGGATCTTGCCCTCGACCGGGTCGCGACGATCCAGACGCGCCTCACCTCGGCGCTGACCGGCATCAAGGACCGCGCACCGCAGGCCCAGGTCGTGCTGGTCGGCTATCCCCAGATCGTTCCCGCGCAAGGGAGCTGCGACATCCTTCCCCTCGCCGCCGGCGACTACGCCTACATCCGCGAGGTCACCGTCGCCCTCGGCGAGGCCACCGCCACAGCGGCCGCCGACGCCGGCACCGAGTACGCCGACGTGCTGGCCGCCAGCAAGGGGCACGACGTGTGCGCCGGTCCCGCCGCCTGGGTCAACGGCATCGCCAACTCCGTGGGCCGCGCCGCCGCGCCCCTGCACCCCTTCGCCGAGGGGCAGGTTGTGGTGGCCGACCTGGTCCTGGCCGCCCTCGACGACTGAGTCAGAAACTCTGGTGGGTCACCGTTCCGGCCACGACGGTCAGCGCCACCGAGACCTCGCGCAACCGCGCCGCGGTGGCGGCCGTGTCGGGGCCACTGATCAACGGGTCGTGGTCAAGCAGCACGAGATCGTCGCGTGACCCGACCCCGACGGTCGGCTGCCCGTCCACCGAGGCAGCCAACGCCTCAGCCGAGGTGAGCGCCTGCTCGGCGTGCCAGGGGTCGCGGTCGTCGCCACTGCGGTGAACCGCCGCGGCCATCGCCAGCCACGGGTCGAGCTTGGAGACCGGCGC
>JBFIDC010000200.1:0-6370 GCA_041581495.1 Nocardioides sp.
CAGATCCCTGGACTGTTCGCGATCGGTTGGTCGGTGAGGATCTGCTTGGCGTAGTGGACGTTGTAACGCCAGAAGTCGATCAACTCGCAGGCGGCGTCGATCTCGGCCTGGAAGCAGGTCTTGGACTGCCCCAGCATGGTCGCGGCGTTGATCCGCTGCCGCCACGGTCCGGCGAGCAGGTCGGCCGCCTTGAGCAGGATCGCGCAGCGTTCGTCCATGGGCAGGGCGCGCCAGTCGGCGGCCGCGTTGCCGGCAGCCTTGATCGCTGCCTGCGCATCCGCCACGGTCGCGCCCTTGAACACACCCAGCACATGCTGGTGGTCATGGGGTTGGACGACCTCGAACTCGGGTCCCCCGCCGGCCTTGCGGCGGCCGCCGATGTGGGCTTTGAGGTCCTTGGGGCGACGCTCGAGGCGTTCGATCTCCACGCGAAGGGCGTCCCGTTCGGGGCTGCCCGGGGCGTAGGTGAGGTTGGGCTCGTTGGTGGGAGCCGGCGGGAACGTGATGGCGTCCATCCCTCGAGCCTAACTACTTCTTCTGACCCGCAGACTTCTTGGCGGTCCCGGTGCTCTTCCGGCGCCCCCGCGGTGCTCGCGGACGGCTCCCCGTCACCGTCTCGAGCAATTCGTCGAGGGCCTCGCGGACGCACTGACCGAGCGTCTCGGCGTCGGGCACCAGATCGCGGTCGGCGGTGATGCCATAAAAGACCTTGCCGTCATAGGACGTCACGCCGATCGCCAGCGATTGCCCCGGGAGCAGCGGCGGCACGGGGTAGGTGCCCAGCATCCGAGCCCCCGCCGCATAGAGCGGAGTCTGCGGCCCCGGCACGTTGGTGATCGCGATCTGGAACCCGTGGCGCAACTCTCGCGCGGCGACCCGGGATCCGATCGCGTGGAACGTCGTGGGCGCGAACCCGGCGATGCCCGCCAGCCGGTTCGCCGCCACCGCCCGGCCGGTGTCCTTGTAGGTCTGGAAGGAATAGGACACCTGGTGGAGGCGCACCAGCGGGCTGGCCTCACCCACCGGGAGATCCACGAAGTGCGGGGCGATCTGACTGCCCAGCGAGTTGGCCTCGAGCTCGTGGTCGATCACCGAGACGGGCACCATCGCGCGAACCTTCTTGAGGCCACTCATGGATTCCGCGCGGGTCATCAGCCAGGCCCGCAGACCGCCGGTGATGGTGGCCAGGACGACGTCGTTGACGGTTCCGCCATGAGTGTCACGCACGCGCCGGTAGGCCTCGAGATCGGTGGCCAGGGTGACCACGCGTCGCTGTTGAGAGAGCCGACCCGACAGGGGTGTCTCACGCTCGGGCCGTCGACCGGTCAACGCATTGGCGACCCGGGCGGTGCGGCCCAGCAGACGGTCCGCGGAGCGCAGGGCGGCGCCGGCGGTCCCGCGGGCCGTGTCGGCGGCGGTCTCCGGCTGGGTGAGAGTGTCCTTGAGCGCCGCCATCACCAAGCCGGCAGACGAGGCCGTGCGGCGCGCACGCCAGTCGTCGGGGTCGCTGCTCTTGGGTTCGGCATCGCGGTCGAGGAGGACCTGGCCGAGGTCGACGGTCACGACCCCGTCGACCAGCGCCTGGTGGGTCTTGGAGAGCAGTGCCACCTGTCCGTCGGCGAGCCCCTCGACGACATAGACCTCCCACAGCGGGCGAGTGCGGTCCAGGGGGCGCGAGACGATCCGGTTGACCAGTTCGAGGAGTTGCTCGTGAGAACCCGGACGCGGCAGCGCCGAGCGCCTGACGTGATAGGCCAGGTCGAAGTCGACGTCGTCGATCCAGATGGGGTTGGCCAGACGGCCGGGCACCTGTTGGACGCGCTGGCGATAACGGGGGACGAAAGCGATTCGATCGGCGATCAACGCGGTCAGGCGGTCGTAGTCGAACCCCGAGTCGCCTGGATCAAAGATCTCGATGGTCGCGTTGTGCCGTGGCGTCGTCGCAGACTCCTCGATGAGGAACTCGAGATCGCGCATGCGTAGTCGTTCGGACATTGCCGGCCCTCGCCCCCATTCTGTTGTGCTTTGCCTGCCGTGGGATTCTTGCAGAGTTCCACGCCGGCCCGGACATCCGTCGCCCATCTCACACCACCGTTCCAAGGAGATCCCTTCGATGCGCAGATTCGCGATCGCGGTCGTCGCCCTGGCCCTGCTGGGAATGACCAGCGGCTGCGGCGAGGACGAGCCGAGCACCAGCTCCGATGAGCCCGTGGTCATCGACATCACCTTCGAGGGTGACTCCGTCGATCCGGCCGGCGAGCGAGTCTCGGTCAAGGTCAACCAGCCCGTCGAACTCGTCGTGAAGTCCGACTCCGCCGGCGAGATCCACGTGCACTCCAACCCGGAGCAGCAGTTCAGCTACAGCGAGGGCACCACGACCCTGCCCCTGACGATCGACCGCCCCGGCCTGGTCGAGGTGGAATCCCACGACCTCGAGAAGGTCATCGTCCAACTCGAGGTTGAGTAGTCCTGAACGACATCTTTGCCCACGGACTCGGGGGCTCGAAGGACCTGCCGATCCCACCGGAGTTGGCCATCGCGGGGGCTGTTGCCGCGCTGACCATCAGTTTCACGGTGCTCATCGTCGCCTGGCGGACCCCGAGGTACGACTCGGCCACCAGCGGCACACCGGCTCCGCCGCTGCTCACCCGGATCGTCGATTCGCGCGCGTTCACCATCGCGACTCGAAGCGTCGGCATGACGATCTTCGCCTTCACCGCCATGGCCGCCGTGCTCGGCCAGGACCGGCTGACCAACCCCGTCTTCGGGATCATCTATGTGTGGCTGTGGGTGGGCCTGGTGCCGCTCTCGGTGCTCTTCGGCCCGGTCTACAAGGCGCTGAGTCCGGTGCGCACGATCAACAAGGCCTTCGCCGCGCTCTCGGGCAGCGACCCGGCCAAAGGCGTCTTCACCTATCCCGAACGCCTCGGCTACTGGCCGGCGGCGGTGGGACTGTTCGCCTTCGTGTGGCTGGAGTTGGTCTTTCCTCACTCCACCGACCTGGGCCCCCTCCGGCTGTGGTGCGCCGCCTACGTGGCGGCGATGCTCCTGGGCGGCGCACTGTTCGGCGAACGCTTCTATGAACGTGGCGACCCGTTCGAGGTCTACTCCACCCTGGCCGGCAAACTGTCGATCTTCGGCCGTCGACCGGCCCCCTCGACCGAGGCGGCTCGCGGATCGGCCCCAACCGGATCGCAGCGCAGCGAATCCGAGCGGGGAATCCTGGTGCTGCGCAGCCCCCTGGCGAACCTCGACACGGTCGAGATCGGACCGGGTCTGGTCGCCGTGGTGGCGGTGCTGTTCGGCAGCACCGGTTTCGACTCCTTCACCGGCTCCACCACGTGGATCCAGTTCATCCAGACCAACGAGACGATCGCCGATCATCCCTCCCTGGCGACCCTTGCCAACAACCTCGGGTTGATCGGCTTCTGTGTCGCGGTGGCCGCCATCTTCGCCGCCGGAACCATGCTCACCGGAGTCGCAGACGGCACTGTGCGACGCAGCCTGCCCAACACGTTCGCCCACTCGATCGTGCCGATCATCGTCGGCTACATCATCGCCCACTACTTCACCTTCCTCGTGGAGTACGGCCAGCAGACACTCGTGCAGGTCAGCGACCCGTTCAGCAGCGGCAGCGACTGGTTCGGCACGGCCGACTTCAAGCCGAACTACTGGTTCACCTATCACCCCACGTTCTTGGCTTCTCTCAAGGTGTTCGCGGTGATCGTGGGCCACGTGGTGGGGGTGGTGGCCGCGCATGATCGCGCACTCAAGGTGCTGCCCAAGCAGCACCAACTCACAGGTCAGCTGCCGTTGCTGGTGGCGATGGTCGGCTTCACCGTCGGCGGCCTGATGCTGCTCTTCTCCGGCTGAGCGCGCCGCGACCGGTCGGCGCCCGTCCACTGCTTGGGTCAACACCGGGGTCGTGATCACCGGGCACGCAGTGGCGAGCCACCTCACGCAGCGCCTGGACCAGGCTCGAGTCGGGTGCCGCCTCGCACAGGGTTCGTCCGCTCACCAGCGCTGCGTCGACGCACGCCGCGTCCTCGGGCAGGAAGTGCACCCCCAACGGGCGGGCGAACCCCTCGACCATGGTGGTGACTTCGCGTTCTGACCATCCCAGGCTCGGGCGCATCCGGTTGACCACGAGTCGGATCGGCTTCTCCCCCACGGTTTCGCGGAACTCGACGAGTCCACGCGCCAACCGAGACAGCCCGATGGGGTCAGGTGTCGCGACCACGATCACTTCGTCGGCAGCGGCCAAGGCCTCGAGGGTCAGGTCGTTGCGGCCCCGGCGCCCACCCAGGTCGAACTGGTCACGTTCAAGGCTGAACCCGACATCGAGGACCACGTGATGACGTGGGGAGGCCGCATCGACCAGCGCCTCCACGGTGCCGTCGCGCACCTCCACCCACCGATCGGCCCGGGGCAGACCCGTGACGACACTCAGGCGGCCGTGCAGGGCCCTCGAGACACTCCCCAGGGCCTCGCCCACCCCGTTGCTCGCGGCCAGTCGCGAGGCGCTCAGCAGGCCAGAGACCTCATCGAGCACTCCGAGCGCCTGCGCCACAGCCCCGCCGTAGGGGTCGGCGTCAACCAAGACGGTGGGGGCGCGTTCGGCGAGCACCGCCGCGAGCCCGGCGGCGATGGTGGTGCGGCCCGGGGCCCCTGCCGGTCCCCACACCGCGATCGTGCGGCCCCGCGGACCCTGCCCAGGCACGTGGTCGGGCTCGCCCGACTGCTCGAACTCGGCGGGCCCGGCCGCTCCCTCCGGCGCCAGGTCGTCGTCATCGTGGTCCGCGGACCGGACCCGGTCGAGCAGGCCATCGAGGTCCTCGGCGAGGACGCTGGTGACCCCGGCCCTCCCGGCACGGAACCCGGAGGTGTCTTGCGATCCACCGCTGGCGACCCCGACCGGGCGCACCCCGCTTGCTCGGAGCCGATCAACAGCGGCCAGGTCGAACCCGGGTGCGTCGAGTCCCACGACCGCGACGTCGGCCTGGCCGGTGGCCGCGGTCGCGAGGAGATCGTCCACGTCGACGCAGCGCTTGAGAACCGTGATGTCTCGCGGCGCGCTCAACGCGGCCAGGGCCGCCGACTCCCATGCGGCACCGGCGGCGGCGATGAGGACGACGACCATGGCCACTCAGCCGCGCCGTACGACGGTGAGAACCGCCGAGTCGTAGCGCCCCAGGAGTTCGAAGAAGCCTGCTGCTGCCTCCTCGGGCACGGCCAGGACCAGTTGCCGCAGCCCGCTGGTGCCGAACGAGTCGGCCAGCGGCGGCGCTGCAACCACGCTCACCTGGGAGAGCACCGGCCCGGAGAGCGGTCGCGAAACGGCCTGCGGATCCGGCGCCCCGACCAGGTAGACGTCAACCACCGATCCCGCCTCGACAGACGGCGGCACCTGCTCGGGCTGGACTGCCACCGGGACCTCCAGCAGCCCCGAACTGCTGGCCGAACCCACGGCACCGCGGGCCACGAGTTCGCCGGCTCCCACGTTCTGCAGCAACTGGCCTTCGGCCGGGAGTTCGTCTGCGACCGTGAAGTAGCCCGCCAAGGCGGACCCGCCGGTGAACCGCACCGATTGGGCCACGAGGTCTGCCTCGGTGATCCGGGTGCCGGCACCCAGGTCCGACCCGGCAGCCCACACCTGGACGCTGTCATCGGCGGCCGAGATCACCCGAGCACCGAGCACGACCGAGGCCGCAACGATGGCCACGCCGATCCACAGCCGAGGGTCGCGCCAGCCGGGCCGGGTCGCCCGCACCGCGGGTGTCGCCGGCAACGCGCCGGAGCCTGTGGCGCTCCCGAGATCGATTGCCACGCTCACATCATGGCAACGACCGCCGCGCTCGTCACCCCTTGTCCACAGGTCTCGGGTGTCGGGACCGCAAGCGATCACACATTTGGGAGAATGCGCCACATGGCCGATCCGCCGCGATTCCTCCTGCTCGCCGATGTGGCAGAGATCCTCAACACCTCGGTGGCTCAGGTCTATGCCCTGGTCCGCCGCAAGGAACTGCTGGCGATGAAGATCGGCGGCCGCGGCCAGTGGCGAGTCAGCACCGACCACCTCGAGGACTACATCTCGCGGATGTATTCAGAGGCCAGCGACTTCATCGACGAGCACCCGTTCACCGGCAAGGACGCCGAGGAGTCAGCCGACGACTCTGACGCGCTGCGCTAGCCGACTTCGGCGTCGAGAACAACGTCGAAGGTGCGTTCCTGACCGTTGCGTCGAACCGTGAACGACAGCGTCTCACCCGGTTGGTGAGCGCGGATCGCGACGATCAGGGCGATGCCGTCGGTGACGCGCTCGCCCTCGACGCGGATCACGATGTCGCCCTTCTCCAGGCCGGCCTTCTGG
>JBFIDC010000201.1:0-6333 GCA_041581495.1 Nocardioides sp.
CAGCGGCCAACCCGAGCGTCCAGCGAACAAGAAGTCCGCCCCCAAGCCGAAGAAGTCGGCTCCCTCGGCTGCCCCCAAGCCGGCCAAGAAGCAGGTCGAGAAACCGGCGCCCCCGAAGCCCGACCGCGACCCAGAAGCCGATGAGGACCGGGGCGAGAGCCCGCCTGAGGACTAATCCTCAACTGGTGGCTTTGGCCGCCGCCTTCAGGTCCCGGCGCAACTCCTTGGGGAGGGAGAAGATCAGCGATTCCTCGGCGCTGTGCACCGCCTTGGCGTCGGGGTAGCCCCGGGCCGAGAGGTAGTCGAGAACCTCCTCGACCAGGGATTCGGGCACGCTGGCTCCCGATGTCACCGACACCGTCTTGACCCCCTCGAGCCACGCCTCGTCGATCTCGGAGGCGTCGTCGACGCGGTAGGACGCCTTGGCTCCGGCCTCGAGGGCGACCTCGACGAGTCGCACGGAGTTCGACGAGTTGCCCGAGCCGACCACGATCAGCAGGTCTGCCTCGCTGGAGATCTCCTTGACCGCGAGTTGGCGGTTCTGGGTGGCATAGCAGATGTCGTCGCTGGGCGGGTCCAGGAGCAACGGGAAGCGTTCCCGGATCGCCGCGACGGTCTCGAGGGTCTCGTCGACCGACAGCGTGGTCTGCGAGAGCCACGCAACCCGCGCCGGGTCGCGGACCACGATGCCCGCGACGTCGGCCGGGCCTTCGACGAGTTGGATGTGCTCCGGCGCCTCGCCGGCGGTGCCTTCGACCTCTTCGTGACCGGCGTGGCCGATGAGGAGGATGTCGTAGTCGTCGGCGGCGAACCGCTTCGCCTCGTGGTGCACCTTGGTGACCAACGGACAGGTCGCATCGATCGTCTTGAGTTGGCGCTCCTCGGCCTCCCGGTGCACCTCCGGCGAGACACCGTGGGCTGAGAAGACGACCGTCTCTCCGGCCGGGACCTCGCTCAGTTCCTCGACGAAGACCGCGCCGCGGGATTCGAGGTCGGCGACCACGTGCTTGTTGTGCACGATCTGTTTGCGGACATAGACCGGCGAACCATAGAGATCGAGGGCCTTCTCAACGGTGACGACGGCGCGGTCGACGCCCGCGCAATAGCCCCGCGGGGCTGCCAGCAAGACGCTGCGCTCGGCCTCGTCAGCGGAGAGGACGCGCGGCGTGCCGAGGTCGGTAGACATACCACCAGCCTACGGGCGTCGGCGCCATCGCCTAACCTCGGCGATCATGGCCTTGGACACTTCCGCGCAGTCGCCGGCGCCCGTTCGTCAGGTCGTCAACCTGATCGGCCAGTACATCGACCGCCTCGGTGCGATCTGGGTCGAGGGGCAGATCGCCCAGATCAACCGGCGCCCCGGCATCCAGACCGTCTTCATGACCCTGCGCGACGGTGTCGCTGACATCTCGGTGCCCCTGACCTGCCCGCGCACGGTGCTCGACGGCCTCGCCACCCCGGTGGTCGAGGGAGCCAGCGTGGTGGTCTTCGCCAAGCCGTCCTACTACGCCAACCGGGGCACCCTGTCCCTGCAGGTCCGCGAGATCCGCATGGTCGGGCTCGGCGAACTGATGGCCCGACTCGAACAGCGCCGCCAACTGCTGGCCGCCGAGGGTCTGTTCGCGGCCGACCTGAAGCGTCGACTGCCGTTCCTCCCGCGACGCGTGGGTCTGATCACCGCGCCCGGGTCGGCCGCCGAACGCGATGTGCTCGACAACGCTCGGCGCCGATGGCCCGGGGTCACCTTCGAAGTGGCGGCTGCCACCATGCAGGGCCCACGCGCCGCCGCCGAGGTCATGGCGGCGCTCTCGAGGCTCGACCGGATGGCCGAGGTCGACGTCATCGTGATCGCGCGCGGTGGGGGCGCCGTCGAGGACCTGCTGCCCTTCTCCGACGAGGGCCTCATCCGCGCGGTGGCCGCCGCGACCACCCCGGTGGTCTCGGCCATCGGGCACGAACAAGACACCCCGCTGCTCGACTACGTCGCCGACGTGCGGGCCTCGACGCCGACCGACGCCGCCAAACTGGTGGTCCCCGACGTCCTCGACGAGTCTCGCCGGGTGGCTCAGGCCCGCGACCGGCTTCGCGAGATCATCTCCACCTGGTGGAGCCGCGAGCAGTCCGCCCTCGACGCCATCAGAAGCCGGCCGGCCCTGGCCGACCCGAGCAGCCAGGTCGAGAGCCGCGTGCCAGAGATCCTCGACCTGCGACAGCGCGCCCGCCAGTGCCTGGTCCACGCTGTCGACCGAGCCAGCGACGACATCGGCCACCAGCGAGCGCGCGCCAGGGCGCTCTCGCCCCTGGCGACACTGCAGCGCGGCTACTCCGTCACCCAGACCGCACACGGCGACGTCGTGACCTCGGTGCAGGGCCTCCCGACCGGGACGGCCTTGACCATTCGCGTGGCCGACGGGCGCATCCACACGACCACCACCGACACCGAGCTCCTTGAGGAAGGACCCACCGATGACTGAAGCCAGCGAGCAGCTCTCCTACGAAGCGGCGCGCGAGGAGTTGATCGACACGGTCCGCCAACTCGAGGCCGGAGGCGTCTCGCTCGAAGCGTCGCTGGCGCTGTGGGAGCGCGGCGAACACCTCGCCGGCGTGTGCCAGCAGTGGCTCGACGGCGTACGCGAGCGCCTCGAGTCGTCTCGGGCCGAGGATTCCAGCGCCGAGAACGGCGAGTAGGCCGCTATTTGACCCCGGCCTCGGTTAGCAGCGCGATCAGTTCCTCCTGATCCACGCGCGGAGCCGAGCCATAGACCAGCAGGGTCTCCCCCATGGTCTGGTTGTCACCCGAGGTCAGCGTCGTCGAGAACGCGAGGTCGCCCCCGGCGTCCGCCCAGGTCTGCCACGGGCCGGTCTTGAGATCGGAGTCGAAGGTGCTCTCGTCGCCCGGCTCGACGTCCTTGTCGACGTAGGCCGTCAGCAGTTCATCGATGTCGGCGTCCTCCTGACGGATCCCGACAAATCGTCCCTCGTCGGTCAACATGCCGATGCCCCATGCGGGCCGCCGACCGGGCACGAAGTCGATGCTGGTCGCGATCCACCCCTCGGGCAGGCTCGCCGGGTAGACGAGATCGACTCCCGCGGTCTGAGCCGCCTCGACCGTGCCGATGTAGTCCACGGCGTTGCGCTCGATGGCCGGCTGGTCGCGGAAGACCTCACGGAACCCGACGAACAGCCCCACCACGATCACCGTGGCGATGAGCGCGCCCAGCAACCCATTGGTGGTTCGCTGATAGCGCGCGGGCTGTTCGACATCGAGGTCGTCGCCCTGTTCGAACTCTCCGGCTTGGGACTCGGTCACGCGCCCATCTTGGCAGCACCCCGAGACCGATAGGGTTGCGCCATGACCGAAAGCGGCGCGACAACCTCGGCCCACGCCGGATTCACCTCAGCCTCTGGCTCTGCTCCCGATCGCAACTTGGCTCTCGAGTTGGTGCGTGTCACCGAAGCAGCAGCCATGGCCGCGGCCCGCTGGGTCGGCCGCGGCGACAAGATCGGTGCCGACGACGTGGCCGTGAACGCCATGCGCGTGATGATCTCGACCATCCAGATGAACGGCACGGTGGTCATCGGCGAGGGCGAGAAGGACAACGCCCCGATGCTCTACAACGGCGAGCGGGTCGGCGATGGCACCGGGCCTGACTGCGACGTGGCGGTGGAACCCATCGACGGCACCACCTTGACGGCCAAGGGCATGAGCAACGCGGTGGCCGTCCTCGCCGTCGCTCCCCGCGGCTCGATGTATGACCCTTCGGCCGTCTTCTACATGCAAAAACTCGTCGCCGGCCCGGAGGCGGCCGACGTGGTCGACATCCGCTACCCCGTGGCCGAGAACATCCACCAAGTGGCGAAGGCCAAGGGGACCAACCCCTCCGACATCACCGTCGTGGTGCTCGACCGGCCCCGCCACCAGACCCTGGTCGAGGAGATCCGGGCCACCGGTGCCCGGATCAAGTTCATCGTCGACGGGGACGTGGCCGGAGCGATCTCCGCGGCCCGCCCCGACAGCGGCGTCGACCTGTTGCTCGGCGTCGGAGGCACGCCCGAGGGGATCATCGCGGCCTGCGCCATGAAGTGCATGGGCGGCGTGATCCAGGGACAGTTGTGGCCCACCGACGACGATGAGCGTCAACGCGCCCTCGACGCCGGCCACGATCTCAGCCCCGACGCGGTGCTCACCACCGACCAACTCGTCGACGCCGACGACTGCTTCTTCGTCGCGACCGGGATCACCGACGGCGACTTGATGGACGGCGTGCGCTATCGCCCGGGTGGTTGCACCACCGACTCCCTGGTGATGCGCTCACGCAGCGGCACGATTCGCGCGATCCGCTCCGAACACCAACTCTCGAAGCTACGCGCTTTCTCCGCGATCGACTTCGAGAAGTGACCGCTGGCCCAAGGACTGGCGGCGACTACGCCGCTGACGCGCCAACGCCTCGCTGACCGCGTCGATGACCAACGGGTCGAGCGCCATCCCCACGTGCGAGGCACCCACCTCGACCTGTCGCGCCTCGGGATCGACACAGGCGCGCCAGTCGACGATGCCGTCGCGCTTGGAGAAGATCGCGGTGAAGTCGATCCCGGCCGGCATGGGCTGACGGCTCTCCTCGAAACTCTCCCGGGCGCAACTGCCTGCGACGCAGTCCTCGGACATCATCCCCGGCAGGCCGGCCCGGCTGAGGCGGATCAGTGCCTCGACGCCGGCGGTCAACGCCGGGTGGTGGGCTCCGGGCGCCAGCATGGGGCTGCCCATGGTGATGACCCCCGAGATGAGGTCGGGACGGCGGACGGCAAGGCCGCGGGCGAGCATTCCGCCCAGGCTGTGGCCGACGATGCTCACCTTGGTGTCCCGGCGGATCGCGATCGCTTCGATCCGTGCCTCGAGACCCGCCGCGGCGTTCACCGTGCAACCGACGTTGGCGGTGATGTGGGAACGATAGGTGCGGTAGCCGCGGCGACGCAGGCTGCGGGCCATGCCCGCCAACGAGTAGTCGCCCGCGAGGAAGCCCGGGACCAACAGCACCGGGTCGTCGTGACGGGCCAGCGAACCCGACACGTAGGCGGCGTCGCGGTTCTCGCGCCGCTCGCGGCGTGCTGCGGCGGCGTAGCGGCCCGCTTCGTGGAGGATCCGGCCTTCACGCAGGACCGCTGGGAGCCCCGGGCGCCGGAAGCCGTCGGGCAGCAGGAACGAAGCAAGCGTCGAACTCTCGTGCTCTTCCATGGCGGCCTCCCTTTCCGGATTCCACGTTAAGGGGAGGTAACCCGCTGGTGTGGGACCTTCGTGAAACCTGCCTAGGGGTACCCGGTTGACTAGGGGCATGCATTCCGCGCACTCCACGTCGGTCACGGTCTCCGAAGAGCTGTTCGCGCCGGTGACCAGCGACATCGAGTTGTGCTACCAGACCTTCGGCGACCCCGACCACGAGCCGCTGCTCCTCGTCATGGGTCTGGGCGGGCCGATGAACTGGTGGGACACCGAACTGTGCATCGACCTCGCCCAGCGCGGCTTCTTCGTGATCCGCTACGACAACCGCGACACCGGTCGCTCGAGTCGCGCGCAGGGGCGCGTCACCCGCGCCATGCTGGTCAGCGCCTTCGCCCGTCGTCCGACGCGGGCGCCGTACGCGATGACCGACTTCGCCGCCGACGCCTTCGGGTTGCTCGATCACCTCGGCATCGACTCCGCTCACGTCACGGGGGTCTCGATGGGCGGGATGATCGTCCAGACGATGGCCATCGAGAACCCCGGTCGGGTCCGTTCGCTGGTCAGCATCATGTCGACCACGGGCAAACGATCCGTCGGCTGGCAGCACCCCAGCCTGTTGCCCGGCCTGCTGAGGCAGAGCCGTGGTCGCGCGGCCTACCTCGACTCCAGCGTCGCCGTGTGGAAGCGGATCGGCTCACCCGCGTTCCCCCTCGACGAGAGCCGGATCCGCGCGCGTGCCGCCGAGACCTGGGACCGCGGCATCAGCGTCAGTGGAGTGAAGCGCCACATGATGGCAGTGATCACCCAGCCCAACCGGAGCCCGAGGCTGCGCTCGGTGCGCGTCCCGAGCCTGGTGGTGCACGGCCTCGCCGACAAGATGGTGCATGTCTCGGGAGGTCGCGCCACAGCGGCAGCCATCCCCGACGCCGAACTGCTCCTCATCGACGGGATGGGCCACGACGTGCCCCCGCAACTCTTCGACACCTTCGCCGACGCGATCCGGCGAACCGCCGACCGCACCTGATCGCTGCCCCGCCCATCATCGAGGGGCGGAGCAGCGCTGAGGACGATCAGTCGGAGAGCCGCTCACCGGTTTCGGTGTCGAAGACGTGAAC
>JBFIDC010000202.1:0-6294 GCA_041581495.1 Nocardioides sp.
CCAACTCATGGCCCCATTGTGAATGGGGGGTGGTGGCGCAGTCGTCTCAGGTCCGGCAGTTGCCGGTGTTGAAGCGGAACGCGACCGAGCCCGACTCGAACTGCGCCCATCCCTGCACCACGCCTTCGGCCACCTCGCCGCCGACCCGATCGGCAGTGGCTTCGCTCTGACGGCGCCGAACCTAGCCCGACTAACCCCCGGCTTGTCTACGACGGCTTGGACTATTGACTCCTAGTCGGCATCGGTGTTAGAGCGGAAGGTCGCGGGGTTCTAGCTAAGGAGACGAATCATGAACTCAACCCCGCACTCCCGGATCCTTCCGGTGCTTCTCGCCGCGCTCGTGTTGATCGGCGGAGCGAACCTGGCGGCCTATGCCGCCAACGGCAAACCACTGCTGCTTGGCAAGACCAGCGTCGAGACCAAGAAGTCCACGGTGAAGAACACGGGCAAGGGCCCGGCACTCCACCTCAAGACCCGACCCGGTGAGCCGCCGTTGAAGGTCAACCGCACCAAGAAGGTCAACAAGCTCAACGCTGACCTCATCGATGGTGCCAATGCCTCGGACTTGGAGTCGCTTGGCTACCGCTACGAGTTGGCATCGACCGCCGCGGCGCCTTCCCACGAGATCAGCTTTCCGGGACTGCCTCCCGGGGTCTATCTCATGACCTACACGATCACCAGCGTCAACGGGGGTTCGCCCTACTGCTTCACTGAGGGTTCCAGGCAGGCGCTGTCCTATGCATCGGACATCGGCGCCTCCTACGACACCAACGTCGCGTCAGCCCTCGTGGACACGACCAGCGGCCCAGACACTCTCCTATGCGTCGGTAGCGCCGGCCTCTCGCTGTACTCGTCTCCGGGAGATGCGCTCTCGGAGGTCTCCTTCGTCCGACTCGACCACGTGACGGCCGGGACACCGACCGCAACGCGCCCCACCTCCCCGCGAGGCGGTCCAGCCACGAGTCGCTGAACCGACCAAGGGTGCGGACGGGCTGGCCATGTAGGCCGGGTTCTGTGCCCGGGTCCCTCACGGGAGTCCGGGTGGCGACCATCCATCTACGAACACCGTTGCCGGTGTCCTCCAGCGATCTACCCGCGCACTCAGGCGGGCCGCCCTCAAACATGCGCTGTTTGATCTTGCTCCAGGTGGGGTTTGCCTAGCCGCTCCGGTCACCCGGAACGCTGGTGGTCTCTTACACCACCGTTTCACCCTTACCCTGCCCCGATCTCTCGGGGCGAGGCGGTTTGTTTTCTGTGGCACTTTCCCGCGGGTTGCCCCGGGTGGGTGTTGCCCACCACCTCGCCTTGTGGAGCCCGGACCTTCCTCGGCGAAGCACTCCCAGTTGCCTGGGAGCGGCCCCGACGCGGTCGCCCGGCCAGCCCATCCGCTCGACCAGTGTGACAGCGCGACGGGGATCAGGCGAGCCGGGTGACCTCGACGTCGACGAACATCCCGGAGGTCTCCCCGCCCGAATAGATCCCGGCCAGGGGCCGGACGTCCGGGTAGTCCCGACCGAAGGCCACGGTGACGTACCGGTCCGACGGCGCCTCCATGCTGGCCACGTCGAAGCCGCGCCACCCCTGGTCCCACCACTCGACCCAGGCATGTGACTCACCCGCGACGGTTTCGCCGATGACTGGTTCGGCCTCGGGGTGGAAGTAGCCGGACACGTAGCGGGCCGGGATGTCGATCGAGCGCAGCGCCCCGATCACGAGGTGCACCATGTCTTGGCACACGCCGGCACGCTGGCCCCAGGCCGTCGCGGCGGGGGTGAACACGTGCGTGGCGCCGGGGCGGTACTCCACCTCGTCGGCCACCAGTGCGCAGACCGCGCGTGCCGCCTCTCCGGGCAGGTCGTGGGTGTCGCGAAGCGACATGACACGACGGGCGAGGTCATCGGGTGGAGCGACGAGGTCGGGCAGCGTGAGGTACTCGGTCCAGCGGTCGGCGACCTCGCGATCGGCCAGATCCGACCAGGTCGAGACCGGTGCCGGCACCGGCGGGCGATTGGTCTGCACAGTCGAGGTTGCGCTCACCTTGAGCGAGTCATGCGGCTCGACCACTTCGAACGCCGTGACGTGGGTGCCGAAGTAGTCGCGGTATTCGTAGGTCCACGGCTTCGGAGCGACCTCGAGGCGGCTGTGGACGACGATCTGCTCAGCGGTGTTGACCGGGGTCATCCGCGCCTGGTTGTAGGAGGCGACCGCCTTGCCGTCGTACTCGTAGCCGGTGGTGTGTTCGATGCGTAACTGCATGCTCATCGGTGCGTCACCTCGTGATCCCTACCCCTCGATCCCTTGCCACACCAGTGCCTCTGACCCGGCGAAGTAGCGGCGCGTCACGGCGTCGGTCGCCTGCGCGCAGGTGCGTTGCAGGCGCTCCATCTCGGCGGGCAGGTCACTCATCAGGTCAGAGAGGGAGCGGTACTCGAGGTCGGCTCGGGTTCGACCGAGGAGTCGTTGGGCCTCGTTCTGGAAGCCGGCTCGCGGCCCTGCGGACTCGAGGTTCTCCACGCATTGTTCGGCGCGACTCAGCGCGAAGACCACCGAGCGTGGGAACAGTCGGTCGAGCAGCAGGAACTCGGCGGCAGCGCGTTCGGTCTCGAGACCTCGATAGGTCCGCAAGAAGGCCTCGTAGGCGCCGGTCGCTCGCAGGGTGGTGGCCCAGGGTTCGCCGACAGCGCCCGTGGCCGCGGCGCTGGCGACCATGCGTGAGGTCATGTCGGCCCGCTCCACACAACGCCCCAGCATGAGGAAGTGCCAACCCTCGTCGCGCGTGGTGGTGGCATCGGCCGTGCCGTTGATCAACGCGGCCCGCTCGCGCACCCACGCGAAGATGGCAGGTGGGCGCTGTGCGTGGAAGTGGCCGGAGGGGATGGCGCGGTAGGTGGTGTTGATCGCCTCCCACATCGGCACCGAGAGCGTCTCGCGGGCACGTCGAGCACTTTCGCGAGCCGCACCCAACGCCGAGGCGATGGAGACCGGCGAGGTCGGGTCGTAGCAAAGCATGTCGAGCATCAGTGCCGTGCTGACGCGGGTCTTGGGCTCGTCCTCGACGCCCATGATCGAGAGCAGAGAACGACAGGTCGGCTCCTCGTCGATGGTGGGGTCCTCGAGGATCAGTTGCGTCTGCACGTCGAGGATCCGGGCAGTGTCTTCTGCCCGTTCGACATAGCGGCCGATCCAGAACATCGACTCCGCGATCCGGCTCAGCATCTCGACCCCTCACGGCCGGTCGAGGCGGATCGGCCCTGCTGTTGCTGCTCGGCCTGGGCCTGCATGCCGCCGAGGGCCGGGCCGCTGGGCATCTCGGGCCCGGCGTGCGCGGCTCTGTGTTCCCGCTCCTGCTGGGGCTCCGGCTCTGGTGCGGGGTCCGGCTCCGGCTCTGGTGCGGGATCCGGCTCCGGCTCGGGGTCCGGGTCGGCATCGGGGTCCGACTCCGGGTCGGCATCGAGGTCCGACTGGGTGGGACCGGCCAAGACCCAGGTGTCTTTGGAGCCGCCGCCACGGGAGGAGTTGACGATCAGCTCGCCCTCAGCGAGAGCGACCCTGGTCAGGCCTCCGGGCAGCACCCAGACGCGCTCGCCGTCGTTGACGGCGAAGGGTCGCAGGTCGACGTGCCGCGCGCCGAGTTTCCCGTCGACATAGGTGGGCACCGTGGAGAGTTGGACCACGGGCTGGGCGATCCACGCGCGAGGGTCCTCCAGGATCTTGGCCCGCAACTCCTCGAGTTCGGCCCGGGACGCGGCGGGACCGATCACGATGCCCTTGCCTCCGGAGCCGTCGACCGGTTTGAGCACCAACTCATCGAGGCGCTCGAGGACTTCTTCGCGGGCCTCTGGCTCTCCCACACGCCAGGTGTCGACGTTGGCGAGGATCGGGTCCTCGTCGAGGTAGTAGCGGATCAGGTCGGGCATGTAGGTGTAGACGAGTTTGTCGTCCGCCACGCCGTTCCCCACGGCGTTGGCCAAGGTCACGTTCCCGGCGCGCGCGGCGTCGATGAGCCCCGGGCACCCGAGCACCGAGTCGGCTCGGAAGTGCACGGGGTCGAGGAACTCGTCATCGATGCGGCGATAGATGACGTGCACGGGCTCGAGTCCCTTGGTGGTCCGCATCATCACCCGGCCACGGCGACATTCGAGGTCGCGACCCTCGACGAGTTCGACTCCCATCGTCCGGGCCAACAGCGCGTGCTCGAAGTAGGCGCCGTTGTAGACACCAGGGGTGAGGACCACCACGGTGGGGTCGGTGACACCACCGGGTGCGGCCGCACGCAGGGCTGCCAGCAGTCGTTGCGGATAGCTGGCGACCGGGCGGATCCGATGCTCCGCGGTGGTCTCCGGGAGCGCAGCGGTGATGGCGCGCCGGTTGGTCATGACGTAGGAGACGCCCGAGGGGACGCGCGCGTTGTCTTCGAGGACCCGGAACTCGCCCGCGTTGTCTCGGATCAGGTCGATCCCTGAGACGTGCACGCGCACCCCGTTGGGAGGGCGAACGCCGGCCGCCGCGCGGTGGAAGTGCGAGGAGGTGGCGATGACCTCGCGGGGGATCACGCCGTCGGTGAACACCTCGCCGGCGTCATAGACATCGGCGAGCAACTTCTCCAGCGTCTTGACCCGCTGTTGCACGCCCTTGTCGATGGTCGCCCACGTGTCCATCTCGATGACCCGCGGCAAGATGTCGAGCGGGAAGGCGCGCTCCTCGCCGCCGATGTCGAAGGTGACGCCCTGGTCGAGATAGGTCGCCTGGAGGGCTTCGACCCGGCTCACCAGGTCGGGTGTTGTCATTTCGCTCAGTGATGAACGCAGGCGGCGGTAGGGCGGTCTCAACCGTGACCCGTCGAACATCTCGTCGTAGGCATCGCCACGGGACGCGTAGCCCTCAAACATGGCGTCCATGTTGTTGACCCTATAGACCTACGTTGCGGGGTAGTTTCGAGCGCGTGACGAAGTACTGGTTTTGCCTGAACCATCGTGCGGTCGAGGGCCCCGACGGTTGCGCCTACAAGGACCGGCTCGGTCCCTATGCCACAGAGGCCGAAGCGGCGCGCGCGCTGGAGAGGGTCAAGGAGCGCAACGAGGAGTGGGACAACGATCCCAACTGGAACGACGAACTGCTCGAGGACTGAGGCACACGCATGGCCATCAAGGACCGCAGCATCAGTCCCTGGGGTTTCATCGGGGTCGGCGCGATGGTGGCGGTGCTGTTCCCCTACGGCGCCAGCGGACTGGTGGCGCCGCCCTGGGCGGTCGCGTCGCTGCTCGTCGCCTGGCTCGCGATGTTCGTGGTCACCTGCCTGTGGTTCATGCCCCACCCCAAACGCACGCTGGTGATGCCGATCGTGGCGGCCGTGGTCTGGTACAGCACCATCACGGCGGGCGCGGTCTTCCTCGACTGGACCGCCTAGGCGCGCCTGGCTATCAGGTCGGCTTCACCTTCAAGATCACGTCCTGGTTGCCGCCGTTGGACGTGGCCACCAGCAGGGTGCCGTTGGGGAGCCGACTCACGGTGCGCAGCCGGCCGTACTGCTTGAGGGCCGCCGGAGTCCACAAGCGGACGAACCGTCCCTTGGTGTCGAACTTCAAGAACATCACCTGGCTGGCCTTCAGGCAGGCCACCGCCAGGGTCCCCCGATAGGCACCCCACTTCTTCCCGGCCACGAACGTTCCACCCGAGGTGGCGACAGTCGGCACCCCCGAACTCCAGCGCGCGTTCGTCTGCTGACCCGGCAGGCCCTGATCGGTCATCGGAACCGATTCGTTGTAGCCGGGGACGGGGTTCCAGCCGTAGTCGCCCCCACGCTTCAGCCGGTTGACCTCATCGTTGCGATCCGGTCCGTGCTCCATCGACCACAGCGTCCCGTCGCTGCGCTCGGCGACGCCTTGGACGTTGCGGTGGCCATAGGTGAAGACGAGGCGGCGTGGCTTGGAGGACTTGGCGAAGGGGTTGGTGGCCCAAGGGGCACCGTTGAACCGGTTCACCCGCAGCGTCTTGCCACCCAACGAGTCGAGGTTGCGGGGGTTTGTGCCGTCGGCGGCGTCACCGGTGCCGATGAGCAGTGAACCGCGGCTGTCGACCAGCACGCGGCAGCCGCCGTGACGCCCACTGGTCGTCGGCAATCCCTTGACGAGCGTCCGCCGACTGCGCACTCGCTGGGCGCTTGCGTTGAGCTTCCAGGCGATCACGCGGATGTCGTGGTCGCCGCCCTTCTTGACCCAGCCCTGGCAGGTGTAGATCCGCTTGTTCTTGGCGAAGTTGGGGTCGACCTCGAGGCCGAGAAGGCCGGTCTCCCCG
>JBFIDC010000203.1:0-6292 GCA_041581495.1 Nocardioides sp.
CATTGACCCGAACGACCCGCCTCCTGCCTCATCGCGCGGACTGGTCGAACCTGCGTCCGGGGCGAGACCTGACCGCTGGGGTGATGGTGGGATTGGTGGCCCTGCCCCTCGCGCTCGGATTCGGCGCCAGTTCCGGCATGGGCGCCAGCGCCGGCCTGGTGACCGCGATCGTGGCCGGAGCCGTGGCCGCGATCTTCGGTGGCAGCAGGGTCCAGGTCAGCGGCCCCACCGGGGCAATGACAGTGGTCCTGCTCCCGATCATCGCCGTCCACGGGCCCGACGGCGTCCTCATCGTGGGGTTGCTGGCCGGCCTGATCCTGATCGGGCTCGCCTACGCCCGTGCGGGGCGGTTCATCCGCTACGTCCCGGTCCCAGTGGTCGAGGGCTTCACGATCGGGATCGCGGTGATCATCGCGCTCCAACAGGTGCCGGCCGCCCTGGGTGTCGACGTGGAGGCCGAGAAGGTGCTGGTGCTGGCCGGCCGAGCCGTCGATGCATGGGCGGCGCAGCCGGCCTGGGTGCCTCTGGGGTTCGCTGCCGGGGTCACGGTGCTGGTCCTCGCGATGACCCGATTCATGCCGGTGCTGCCCGGTGCGCTCATCGGGGTCGTGGTGGCCACGGTGGCGAACTCGCTGTTCGGGTTGGGCGCGACGACGATCGGGCACATCCCCACAGGCCTACCCACTCCGGCGTTCCCCACCGTTCCCTGGAGTGATCTCGACGCGCTGATCCTGCCGGCCGTCGCTGTCGCTGCCCTGGCCGCGTTGGAGAGCCTCCTCTCGGCGACGGTCGCCGACGCCATGAGTGTCGACCAGCGCCACGATTCGGACCGAGAACTCTTCGGCCAGGGTCTGGCCAACCTGGCCGCCCCGCTCTTCGGCGGCATCCCCGCCACGGCGGCGATCGCCCGGACGGCGGTCAACGTCCGATCGGGTGCCTCCTCACGCCTGGCCTCACTGACGCACGCGATGGTGCTGCTGGTCATCGTGCTGGTGGCTGCCAGGTGGGTCGGCGAGATCCCACGAGCAGCCTTGGCGGGCGTCCTGATCGCCACCGCCGCGCAGATGGTGCGGGTCTCGAGCCTGACCGCGCTGCTGCGCTCGACCCGGGGCGATGCCGCGGTCTTGGCGAT
This sequence comes from Nocardioides sp., assembly GCA_041581495.1. Taxonomy (GTDB): domain Bacteria; phylum Actinomycetota; class Actinomycetes; order Propionibacteriales; family Nocardioidaceae; genus Nocardioides. Next base: position 1,133 of record JBFIDC010000203.1, read on the forward strand.
CACAGCCATTGCGACCATCACACTCGACCTGGTCACCGCTGTCCTCATCGGGCTGGTCGTGGCCGGCTTCTTCGCCCTGCAACAGACCGCACGGTCAGCGCGGCTCGAGCAGGTGCCGCTCGATGAGACCGACCACAGCGATGAGGAACTCTCACTCCTCGACGAGCACATCGTGGCCTACCGGCTCGACGGGCCACTCTTCTTCGCTGCCGCCCACGACTTCCTCCTGGAGTTGGCAGACGTCACCCGGGTGCGGGTGGTCGTGCTGCGGATGTCGCGGGTCAGCGCGATCGATGCCACCGGGGCACACGTCCTCGCCGACACCATCACCCGACTCGAGAACCGCAACATCACCGTCTTGCTCTCCGGTGTCCAGCCACACCATGAGCGGGTGCTGCGCCAACTCGGCGTCTACACCGGCCTGGCTCACGAGCGACACCTGTTCGCCACCACCCCCGAGGCCATCGCGCACGCCCGGCTGCACGCCTCTCGGATTGCGCACTCGCCTACCGACTAGCCGGGCGCGACGGAGCGGGTCACCGGACCGGCGCGCCTCGACGTCCGCCCAACGCGGCGGTGATGTCACTGGGAATCGTTGTCGCCCCACGCCCGCTCGATGAGTTCGGTGAGCACCGTGCGGTCCACCAGGTTCAGACGCTTGAGCGCATCAGGTCCACCATGTCGCGCGCGTCCTCACGGCGGCGCGGGTTCTCGACGCTGTCGAGGAACTCGGCGACGTCTCCTGTGGTGGGTTGGGTCTTGCGCTTCGGGTCGGCCATCGCCCCAGTGTTCCGCAGGGTCACCCAGGCCGAGTCACGCGACCAACCGAGAGGCCGTCCAGGTCAGCCCGACGAAGCCGGCACCGCCGCAGATCGCGATGCGCGCCCAGTGGCGGCGCTCGGCAAGGATCTTGCTGAACACCCAGATCGCTCCCACCACCGCCAACACCACGACAGTCTGTGCAACGTCGATGCCGAGGTTGAACGCCGCAAGCGCGCCCAGGTGGTTTGCGGCGGCGTCGGCCACTCAGCCGTTGGGCGGGGGTCCGCCCCCGGCGTCGTCCGACTGGACGGTCTGACCGACGAGGCAGGCGATCACCAGGTTCTCGGCGGCCGAGTTGGCGTGGTAGTGGTAGCCGTCGGCCTCGGTGGTGTGCCCGTTGCACTCATCGAGGTCGTCGGGGGCCTCACCTTCGGCGTAGGGGCTGTGCACCGGGTAGCCGTCGAGCGCGTAGCCGAACTGCGCGGTGTCGCCGTCGGCGACCTCGTCGACCTCCGAGCAGCCCACGGCACCGTGGAGGTGGTAGCCCTCGAACGGGTTGAAGTGGCCGCCGCAGTCGTCGAAGGCCGCGATCGTGTAGGCGCTGAGGATGGCATCCACCGGCGCCGAGGCGTCGATCCGCACGCCGTCGAGGGTGACGCCCAGGATCGCCTGGGTGCTCGAGGGCTCCGCCGCCGCCACGGGCGTAGTCGGGATCAGCACCGTGGTTTGGATGGGCTCTCCGTTCTCGAGCCACTCCAACTTGCCCTCGACACAGTGGTTCTGGAGATCGGGGTCCACGTCGGGACGAGCGGCGGCCTCGAACTCCTCCTGGGTCTCGGTGACCAGCACGTTGCCGTCCTCGTCGTACATCTTCCAGGTGCTGTCGCCGTAGGTCTCGGCGAGGTCCTCGATGAACTGCCCGTCGAGGTCATAGACGTTCTCGCCGTCGAGCCAGATGCCACCCGCGTCGGCGTCGTCGGTGATGGTCTCGGGGCAGAACGGTCCGACTTCATGGTCGGACGGATAGCCGGCGACGGTGATGCTGTAACAGGTCGTCTCAGTTCCGTCACTGAGGGTGCAGTCCTCGGTGGTGGGCTCCTCGGCCAACGCGCCGTCGAAGAACAAGTCGGTGTCGAGCCCGGTGGAGGTGGACGACGCCGATGAGGACGACTCCGACGAGGGGGTCGACGTCGAGGTGATCGTGCTCGTCGACTCATCCGAGCCAGTGCCGCAGGACGCGAACAGGAAGAGGGCCGCCACGCCGAGGACGACGAAGGGCGAACGGGGAAGCGGCCGGCGGGCGCGCTCGAGTCGGTGAGGTTCAGGGGCCATGACCGGCACGCTGGCACGCCTACCTGTGCAGAGTCTGTGAGCAGGCTATGGGCTCGGCTTGCCCCGCAACGTCGAGACCAGCGCGTGAATCAGCGCGAGAGGTGTCAACACGGTCGATCCCACGAGCGTCGCGACCTCGTAGCGGAGGCTGCTTCCCGGATCTGGGGAACCCTGCATTCGCGAGCGCAGGGAACTCAGCGGGATGCCGAGCGCATTCCCCCACATCATGATCCGCACCGCGGCCAGAACCCCCAGTGCCTCCCGCTCGCCGTAGCCGGCGACGAGCGCCTGCCAGGCCGCGGTGTCCGGATGGCCGCGACTGTCGGCATAGTGCTGGGCGAAGGCGATCGCCGGGAGTTGGTCGTCGGGGATTCCCTCGACGTTCCCACCCAGCAAGGCCCGCACCTCGGTGGCGCTCAGACCGGCCCGGAGGGCGAACCGGGCATGGGCATAGGAGCACAACTCGCAGCCGTTCACCTCGGTGACAGCCAGCATGATCCGCTCGGTGAATTGCTTGTCGGCACCGAGACGCGAACCGGCCAGGAAGCGCCGCGTGCGCGCCGCCTGGTGCGTGATCGAATAGATCTCGCCCACCGAGTAGTGCTTCTTGGCCACCAACCTCACCCGGGGCCGCCTCCTCTTCGCCGTGCTTCCTGGACAGTCAAGGGCACCCTCTCAAGGGCTCAACTCGCGCGGATCGCGGCCTCGACCTGTTCCTCGGAGATGTCCTTGGTGCAGAAGAACCAGTCGACGCACTCGACGCCTTGTTCGGCGCCCTCCATGCGGTCCTTGGCCACGCCACACGAACCGGCCGGCGGGACGATGACACGCTCGCCGGGCCGCCAGTCTGCCGGCGTGGCGACGTCGAAGTGGTCGGCGGTCTGCAGTGCCTTGACGACCCGTAGCAACTCGTCGAAGTTGCGACCGAGGCTCAGCGGGTAGTAGATGATCGTGCGGATGATCCCGTGCGGGTCGATCACGAAGACGGCTCGCACCGCCTTGGTGGAGTCCTCGCCGGGCATGATCATCCCGTACTTCTTCGCGACCTCCATGGTGATGTCCTCGACGAGAGGGAAGGTGACCTCGACGTCTTTCATGTCGCGGAAGACCATCTTGTCCTTGATCGTGCGCAGCCAGGCGATGTGGCTGTAGAGGCCGTCGATCGAGAGTCCGATGAGATCGGTGTTGTAGGCCTTGAACTCGTCCTCCATCGACGCGAAGGTCATGAACTCGCTGGTGCACACCGGAGTGAAGTCCGCGGGGTGGGAGAACAAGATGGCCCATCGGCCGGCGTAGTCGGAGGGGAAGTTGATCTCGCCCTGTGTCGTCATGGCTGTGAACTCGGGCGCTGGGTCACCGATCCTGGGCATGGTGACGACTTCGTTCTGGGGTGCGGTCTGCTCCGACATCCTGGATCCTCTCGACTGTGTTCGGACGCGCTTCTCACCAACCAGAACTATCCCCCAGGGGGGTTCTATTCCGGGGTCACTGGACCCGGCGTCGTCGACCCGTCCGCCAGCCTGCCTAGGCGCCTGACGCGTCGGCCTCGACCGCACCGTCATCACTGACCAGGGCGATCAGTTGGCCGCTCTCCTTCGGCAGTTTCGTGTCGGGACCGACCAGTTCGACCTCGCCGTCGCGGATCACGAACATGACCACGGCTCTCTCCCCATAGCGAGCGGCGAAGTCGTCACGCGTGTATGCGGGGGTGAGGGTGGTCCGCTTGACCTTGGCGCCGCCCTCCACGAGGTCGTGCAACTGGTCATAGGTCGTGGGCGGCTGGAAGGCGGTCCTGACCGTGAGGTGGGCGGCGGCGCCCTTGCGCGTGCTCTGAACACCGTTGGCCGTGGCGGCCGGGGCGAGTTGATAGACGTTCTGGCGACCCAGCACGTGGGCGAACTCGTGAGCCGCGGTCGCGTTGGCCTCGTCGTTGGGACTGCACGCGATCAGGTGACCGATGCCGGCCAGGTCGAGGTCACGTACCGCGTAGTCGGAGAGGATGTTGGCGGTCACGGTGGACAGCCCAGCCCCCCGAGCGGGTGCTAGCGAGGAGTACTCACTCGAGACCAGCAGGGTCGGGACGCCGACCTCTTCCAACCGCTTCGCTGCCTGGATCACCCACGGACTGCCCTCGCTGAACAGCACGCCGTTGGAGTCGGCACTGGCCAACCCGAGTCGACGGGCGAGCCGTCCGACGCCGAGGCCATAGATCGCCACCGTGGCCACGATGACCACGAAGACCACGGGGACCAGTTCGTTGGCGGCCGCGGCGAGACCCGCGAGCCGGTCAGCCTCCGCGGCAATAGCGGCAGCGCCGGAGCCGGTGGCGACGTCGGCCTCGTGAGCACGCTCAGAGGCAGCGTGTTCGAACTCGAGAGCGAAGCTGCTGGTCACAGCGGCCGCAACGATGCCGCGCGGGGCCATCCCGGACAACAGCCTCTTCTCGGGTTTGGTGACCGAGGTACGCCACAGCCCGATCGTGATGCTGAGCGGCCGCACCACTAGGACGAGAAGCGCCACCAAGGCGAGCGCCTGCGGCAAGACGTTCACCAGATCCGAGGGCGTGATCCGACCGGCCAGCACGATGAACAGGCCGCCCACGAAGAGAACCTGCAGGTGTTCCTTGAACTCCCGCACATGTCGCAGGTGCAGGCCTGGCCGGTTGGCCAGCCAGATGCCCAGCACGGTGACGGTGAGGAGGCCACTGTCAGCCTGCACCTGGTCGGAGGCGACCTTGGAGCCCACGGCGGCGGCGAGGAAGGCCACGCCCTGGAGGTGGTCCGGGATCAGGTGGCGGCGCATCAGCACCTCGACGAGGAATCCCACCGGTATGGCGATCGCCACCGCGATGAACGCCGTCCACACGACCCCGCCGACCAGGCCGGTCACCGGCTGGTCAAGGTGGCCAGAGACCAAGGCCTGTGCGACAAGGACGGCCAGGGCCGCGCCGATCGGGTCGACCACGATGCCTTCCCAGCGCAACAACAGCGAGACCCGTTTTGTCGGTCTCAGCGTCCGCAGGATCGGGCCGATGACCGTGGGCCCGGTGACGACCAGGATCGCGCC
>JBFIDC010000204.1:0-6277 GCA_041581495.1 Nocardioides sp.
GCGGGGCCGGCTCTTGGTCTTCTATCTACGTCGTGATCTCAGCGGGTCGAGTAGTCGCGGAACCCGCGCTTGGTCTTGCGGCCGAGGTAGCCCGCGGTGACCAGGTGCTCCAGCAGCGGCGCGGGAGCGAACCCGGGCTCGCGGAACTCGAGGTAGAGCTCGCGCTGGATGGCCAGCGAGACGTCGTTGCCGACCACGTCGAGCAACTCGAAGGGGCCCATCGGCAGCGCGCACCCCTGCTTCATCGCGGTGTCGATGTCATCGGCGGTGGCGTAGTGAGCCTCGAGCATCTTGACCGCGTCGTTGAGGTAGGGGAACAACAGCGCGTTGACGATGAATCCTGCGCGGTCCGAGCACGAGACCGCGACCTTGCCGATCTTGTCGCACAGGGCGCGGGTGGTCTCGGTGACGTCCTCGTCGGTGGTGACCGTGGAGACGACCTCGACCAGCTTCATCACCGGGGCGGGGTTGAAGAAGTGCATCCCGATGACGTCCTGGGGCCGGTTGGTGACCTTGGCCAAGGAGATGATCGGAAGCGAGGAGGTCGTGGTCGCGAGGATCGCACCGGGCTTGCAGATGTCGTCGAGGTTCTCGAACAAGGTGGTCTTGATGGTGAGGTCCTCGGCGATCGCCTCCACGACGATGTCGACGTCCCGGAGGTCATCGAGCGAGGTCGAACCGCTGGTGCGAGCCAGAACCGCAGCCTTGTCGTCCTCGGTGGCACGACCGCGCTGGATCTGCTTGTCGAAGTTCTTGGTGATGGCCGCCTTCACGCCCTCGACCTTGTCCTGCGACCGGCCGACATAGAGCACGTCGAAGCCCGCCTTGGCGAAGACCTCCACGATGCCGCTGGCCATGGTGCCGGTCCCGACGACGCCGACGGTCTTGATGTTGTGCTGGAGTTGCGGCTTGTCGTCGGCTGAAGGCGTCTGGTCGTCAGCCACGGTCTTGTTGCTGTCGGGGGCCTCGTAGGTATAGAAGCCGCGGCCGGTCTTGCGGCCCAGCAGCCCGGCGGTGACCATCTGCTTGAGGATCGGCGATGGCGCGTGCAGTCGGTCGCGACCCTGCCGGTACATGGTCTCGAGGATCTCGTAGGCGGTGTCGAGACCGATCAGGTCGAGCAGCGCCAGCGGGCCCATCGGGTAGCCGCAGCCGAACCGCATGGCCGCGTCGATGTCTTCGCGCGAGGCGTACTTGGCCTCATACATCGAGACCGCGTGGTTGAGGTAGCCGAACAACAAGGTGTTGGCGATGAAGCCGGCCTTGTCGCCACACACGACCGGGTTCTTGCCGACCGCGCGCACCAGGTCGCTCACGTCCGCGAGCACCTGCGGCTCGGTCACCACGGTGCGCACGATCTCGACGAGACCTTGAACCGGTGCCGGGTTGAAGAAGTGCACGCCCAGGACCCGCCCCGGGTGAGCGTTGGCCGTGGAGAGGTCGGTGACCGAGAGGGACGAGGTGTTGGTGGCCAAGATCGTGTCCGGGGAGACGATGCCCTCCAGTTCGCGGAAGATCTGCTTCTTGACCTCGACCGACTCCACCACGGCCTCGATCACGAAGTCCGCCTCGGCCAGGTCCTTGAGTTCGGTGCTGAAGGAGACGCGAGCGAGCAGGTTCGCCTGCTCCTCGGCGGTCATCTTCTCGCGCGTCACCGCCCGCGCCGTCGAGTTCTCCAGGTGCTGGTGTCCGCGGTCGATGCCCTCTTGGTTCTGGTCGACTCCGATGACCTGGAAGCCCTCGCGGGCGAACACCTCGGCGATGCCGGCTCCCATGGTGCCGAGGCCGACGATGCCGATGGTCTTGATGCTCCGGCCAGGGGTCTGCGCGGCGACGGTTTCGGTGGTGGCGTCAGTCATGGCCCGGATGCTAGTTGACCAACCGGTAACACGGTTCAGAGGGCGACGGACATCACGATTCGAGGCTGGTGCCGATCCAACCCCTCCTTGACTTCGTGGGCGCGGATCTGGACCTCGAAAGCCATCGGATGCGCCTCCTCGGCGAAGCCCAGGGAGCGATAGAACGCAGCGTTCCAGGGAACGTCGCGAAAGGTCGTCAGCGAGAGCCGATCGAATCCCAACAGGTAGGCCTCGCGCATGGCAGCGCGCACCAGCGCCGTCCCGAGACCTCGACGTCCGGCCTCCGGACGGACCGAGAGTTGAGCGAGATGGGCGAAGCCGTCGATGACCTCGACGTGGACGAACCCGACGGGATCCCCCACGGCCCCCACCACGAGCAGGAAGCCGGGACGATCCGCGCGATCCCCTCCGCGCTGCGCCGGTGCGGCGAGCGGGTCGCCGGTGAGGTCGCCGAACTCGGCCTCGTACATCTGGGTGCCCGATTCCTCGATGCCGGCAAGCATCTTGAGGTCAGCGGCGCGGGCGGGACGGACGTCTTCGGAGCCGGGCACCTGGCCACTGTAGATTCACCGCTCGTGAGGTGCTGCTCGTGAGACTGGTCGTGGCCACCTGTCAGGTCGACTATGCGGGCCGGCTGACCGCGCACCTGCCGATGGCGACCCGGGTGCTGATGGTCAAAGCCGACGGCTCGGTGCTGATCCACTCCGACGGCGGCTCCTACAAGCCGTTGAACTGGATGTCGCCACCGTGCTCGGTCAAAGAGGGAGAGGCCGAGGACGGCCAGGTCGAGTGGGTGGTGACCGGGACCAAGACCGACGACACGTTGCGGATCCTGATCGAGGAGATCCACCACGACTCCGCGCACGACCTCGGCGTCGACCCGGGCCTGCAGAAGGACGGGGTGGAGAAGCACCTCCAGGAACTGCTCGCCGACCACCCCGCCACGCTCGCCGACGGGCTCACCCTGGTGCGACGCGAGTACCCCACCGCCATCGGCCCGGTCGACCTCATGTGTCGTGACGGCCAGGGCCTGAGTGTCGCCGTCGAGATCAAGCGTCGAGGCGACATCGACGGCGTCGAGCAGCTCACCCGCTATCTCGAGCTCCTCAACCGCGAACCATTGCTGACCACCAAGGGGCCGGTGCGGGGCATCTTCGCCGCCCAGGAGATCAAGCCCCAGGCGCGGGTGCTGGCCACCGACCGCGGCATCGAGTGCGCGGTGGTCGACTACGACGCTCTTCGGGGCCTCGATGACCCCACCGAAAGGCTTTTCTAACCGAACCTCTCGGCCCTGTCGCGTAGGCCAAAAGTCCCTTGTTCCACCCCGGGGGCCCTCGGCAAAGATGAAGGTGTCGGAGCGGTTCGTTTCCTCGACCCGAATCGGGGATCGGACTCTCGGACCGATCCCGAGGAGTCGAGATGAGGAAGACCACAGTTGGCGTGGCAGTCGCAGCCTTCGCGATGACCATGACGATGGCGACGGTGGGGGCGATGGCGGGGGCAACTGCCGCAGACGATCCCACCCCCAGCCCGAACGCGCAGAGCCCGTCGACGACGGCATCGCGCCTGGAGCAGGTCAGTGCCTTGACCGCGCCGAGCGTGGTCTACATCTCCGCCTCGTTCACCGCCTATGTCTACGACACCTTCAACAAGCGCTACCTCAACGACGGCTACCCCTTCACCGAGACCTATCAGTGCACCGGGTACGTGGTGAACCCCGACGGCTACATCGCCACCGCGGGACACTGCGTGAACCCCAACTCCGCCAAACCGGATCTGATCCGCGACGCCGCGCAGTGGGCGCTGGACAACGGCTACTACGCCAGCACCACCTTGGACCTACAGACCGTGCTCGGCTTCGACGACTACCAGGTGCGCAACAGCGATGAGAAGCGCAACAAGGTCGACCGCGACGTCACTGCCGCCTGGGGAGTGAGCGCCGGCGGCGTGCAGACCGGCAAGGCGCTCCCCGCCCGGGTGCTGAAGTGGGAGAGCGAGAGCGCCGGCGACGGCGCGGTCCTCAAGGTGGAGGAGCGCAACCTCAACGCCATCCCCCTCACCGACGAGATCCTCGACGTCGGCAAGGAGGTCGTCGCCGTCGGCTACCCCGTCTCGGTCGACCTGGTCACCGACGCCACGTTCAGCCCATCCTTCAAGGAGGGTGCGGTCAGTTCGGTCAAGACGGTCAACAACGGCTTGCTCACCGTCTATGAGATCTCCGCGGCCGTTTCCGGGGGCATGAGTGGTGGTCCGGTCGTCGATCTGGATGGCGAAGTGGTCGGATTCAACAGTTTCAAGATCAGTTCCGAACTGGAGACCCAGCAGTTCAACTTCGTGCGCCCCTCCTCCATCATCGAGGAAATCCTCGCCGACATCGGTACCAGCAACGACCTCAGCGCCGAGACCACTGCCTACCGCGACGGCCTGCGCGCCTACTTCGACGGCGACAAGACGACGGCGGTGGCCAAACTGCAGCAGGTTGCCGATGCGCAGCCGACCAACGAGTTCGCGGCCAAGTACCTGACCCGGGCCAAGGCGCTGCCCGATCCGCCGCCCCCGGAGGAGGACGAGGCCAGCGGCGGGGACGTCGTGCTCGGGCTGCTGATTCTGGGGCTGATCGGCGCCGTGTTCGTGGGCGGGATCGTGCTCTTGGTGGTCCTGCTGCGGCGCAAGGGCTCGCGCCCCACTGCACCCGCCGCGCCGGCCATGGCCGGTCCCGGTCCCGCAGGCCAGCCGGTGATGGCGCCTGGGTCGGCCCCAGGCTCGCCGAGCACGGCCACGTCCGCACCCCCTGCCGGCCCGACCCCGTCGGCTCCACCCGCGCCTACGGCGACACCCACGCCCGCGGCCCCGGTGACGCCCACCCCTGCACCCAGCCCTGCCCCCACCCCGGCGACGGGCCCGACGACCACGCAGACCTCCGCCCCGAAGTCGGAGTCCCAACAGGAGGGCCAGCGGGAGGGCCAGCGGGAGCACGACGTCTACTGCCCCAACTGCGGCGCCCACCACGACCAAGGACAGAAGTTCTGCGTCGACTGCGGGACGGCGCTCTAGTCTCACGGTCGATCGCTGACCCGCGACGTGCTCGAGGTGTGGGTATCGCAGGGCGTCGACGCGAAGCGTCCGAGAACTTCTGACTCGCGGCACTAGGGTCACCGGCATGCGGATCTTCCACATCGCCATCGCCGCACAGTGGGAGGCCGCCCGGTCCTCTGGTCTGTATCGGACCTCGACGCTCGGTCTCACCCTCGAGGAGGTCGGCTTCATCCATGCCAGCCGGGTCGACCAGTGGGAGGGCGTGCGTGAACGCTTCTATGCCGAGGTCACCGAGCCGCTGGTGCTGCTCGAGATCGAGACCGACCTGCTCGACGTGCCGGTCGTCGAAGAACCGCCGGCCCCCGGTCTGGCGGAGACCTTCCCGCACATCTATGGCCCGCTGCCATCGACGGCAGTGGTCGCCGTGAGACACCTGCCCACGACGTAACCCGGCTCACGTCCTCTCGTTGGTGTCACGACGAAAGGAATCTCGGATGTTCCGTGCTCCACGCCTGCTTGTTGCCCTTCTGCTCGCTCTTGGGCTCGTGGTCCAGATGGGCGGTCCTTCACACGCTCACGAAGAGCGACCGGCGACATTCCCAGACGGATCCGGCAAGGTTCCGAAGTTCCTCGGCTTCCACAACCCGCGCTCGCGGGTGGTGTGTAAGCAGAACAGCGCCAAACTCATCGCGAAGATGCCGAACGGTGTGGCCAAGCAGCGCAACAAGCGCCTGCTGAAGCAGTGCGAGTTCAGGTCCATTCAGAAGGCGATCGACAGCATCGCGAAGCGCAAGACCTCGATCTATGTGCTGCCCGGAACCTACCGCGAGAAGCGCTACGCCACGAGCAAGCGCAGCAACTACTGCTCCCACCTCGGCACCGCCTCGAAGAACCCGCTGCGGGCATCCGAATACATCGGCAGCATCTCCTCACCCGACACGGGCACTGACTCTCGCGAGGTCGACGCGCTGGAGCGAGCCGCGGAGGAGGACGGGACGACCAACCCGATCGCGCTGTCCTATGCCGACCAGCGGGCCTGCCCGCACAACCTGAACCTGATCGCGGTCTTCGGCGACAAGACGCCCAACAACGATTCGATCAAGTGCGACAGCAAGTTCTGCGGAGTCCAGATCATCGGGACGGGCCGCAAGATGACGGACGTCGTCATCGACAACAACTTCTCCAAGCTCAACGGCATCCGCTTCGACCGCGCCGGTGGCGCGTTCGTTCGCAAGGTGACGGTGCAGCAGTCGGAGTTCAACGCCATCTATGTCCTGGAGACCGATGGCTTCACCATCGACAAGACCACCACTCGCGGCAACGACGAGTACGGCATCTTGGCCTTCGCCAGTGACCACGGTCTGATCCAGCGCTCGAACGCC